>CAYVWO010000015.1:9597-17407 GCA_964455495.1 uncultured Tessaracoccus sp. | reverse complement strand
TGCCGACCTTGTTCTTCAGCGGGTTGTCCGAACCTGACGCGAGGCCTGCGGCCTTCTTGATCAGCTCGGCGGCCGGCGGCGTCTTCGTGATGAAGGTGAACGTGCGGTCCTCGTAGATGGTGATCTCGACGGGGATGACGTTGCCGCGCTGGGACTCGGTCTGGGCGTTGTAGGCCTTGACGAACTCCATGATGTTGACGCCGTGCGGACCGAGGGCGGTACCGACCGGCGGCGCAGGGGTAGCTGCACCAGCGTTAAGGGCGACCTTGACGAGCGCCGCGACCTTCTTCTTGGGAGGCATGGGTGGGTCCTTTACCTGTGTGGATGGATGAGCCCGCTAGGCGGGCGACGCACTATCCTAGACGACCTTCTCGACCTGCTTGAATTCCAGGTCGACGGGGGTCTCACGGCCGAGGATCTCGACGAGGGCCCGCAGTCGGGAGGTGTTGGCGTTGATCTCGGTGATCGTGGCGTGCACCCCGGTGAAGGGGCCGTCGACCACCATGACGGAGTCGCCGACCGCAAAGTCGACGACCTCGACCTTCCTCTTCCGCGTCGCGGCGGCGCCAGCCTGGGCGGCGTTCACCTTCGCGACGACGGACGGGGTAAGCATGTGGAGCACCTCGTCGACGGACAGCGGCACCGGCTGCTGTCCCTGGCCGACGAAGCCGGTGACGGACGGGGTCTGACGCACGACGCTCCACGAGTCGTCGGTGAGCTCCATCCGGATCAAGACATAGCCCGGAAGCACGCAGCGGGTCACCGTCTTGCGCGCGTTGTTGCGGACCTCGACGACCTCCTCCGTGGGGACGACCGTCTCGAAGATGTAGTCCTCCATGTTGAGGGTCTGGGCGCGGGAGTCGACGTTCTGCTTGACGCGGTTCTCCATGCCCGAGTACGTGTGGATGACGTACCACTCGCCGTACTTGCTCTCGAGTTCCTGGCGGAGCTCCTCGACGGCGACCGCGAGGGCATCATCCTTGTCGAGCTCGTCGTCGTCCTCGTCGGCCTCCGGCTCCTCGGCCAGCACAACGGGAGCCTCCTCCTCGTCGGAGGCGAGGCCGAGGTCGCCGAGGTCGATCTCGATCTCGTCGGCCGAGGTCTCCTCGATGGTTCCGAGGTCGATCTCGAACTCGGTGTTGTCAGCTTCGGTCATGGCTTATCAGCTCCCAAGGATCTTCAGTAGGCCCCAGCCAAAGGCGAAGTCCAAAAGGCTCACGATCGCGATCATGATCAGGACGAAGACGAGCACGGCCGAGTACATCTTGACGGTCTCCGGCCAGGTGGGCCAGACGACCCTCTTCAGCTCGCCGGCGGACTGCCGGACGAACTCGGCGGGGTTCTTGGCCTTGTAGGGGTCCTCGTGGGCCTTCTCCGCTTCGCTGCGCTTGCGCGTGGCGTGGTCCTTTTTGCGGACCGGCGCCTTCGCAGTGGTGCGGGCGATGGCGGGGACCGCGGCCAGCTCCGCCGAGGAGAAGTCCTCCTCAAGCTCGGCGATCGTCTCGTCGACGGCGTCCTCGGGGGTCACTTCGGGGTCGCCGGAGCCTGCCGGCTGCTCCAGCTCGTCGCGCGACTCGTCGCTCACGCTGGATTCCTTCCCTCGACAAACAAAATGCCTCCGGCCGAGGCCGGTAGGCGCGGGTGCAGGCGGCCGAAGAATCGGCTACCTCGCAGGGCAGGAGGGACTCGAACCCCCAACCTGCGGTTTTGGAGACCGCTGCTCTGCCAGTTGAGCTACTACCCTTTGGGCGGTTTTCCGCTGCCCGCCTCGGCGTGTTCTGCGCACGCTTCGACCTTGGCAACTTCATACCGGTTCGCCCAACTATAGGCGGTTTCGACCGGAGAGTCGAACCGACGACGGCGGGGTCACGCGAGCGAGTCGACCCAGGCCCGGTGCAGGTCCGCGTACCGGCCACCGCCGCGGACAAGGACGTCGGGCCGGCCGTCCTCGACGATCTCGCCGTGCCGCAGGACGAGGACCCGGTCGGCGATCTCGACGGTGGACAGCCGGTGCGCGATGATGATCGCCGTCCTGTCCGCCAACACGGTCGACAGCGCGGCCTGGACCAAGCGCTCGCTGGGGATGTCGAGCGAGCTGGTGGCCTCGTCGAGGATCAGCACCCGGGGGTCGGCGAGGAGGACGCGGGAGAAGGCGACGAGCTGCCGCTGCCCCGCCGACAGGCGCGAGCCGCGCTTGCCGGTGTCGGTGTCGTAGCCGTCCGGGAGGGCGGAGATGAAGCCGTGCGCGCCGACGGCCATGGCCGCGGCCTCGACCTCCTCGCGCGTGGCGTCGGGCCGCCCGAACCGGATGTTGTCGGCCACGGAGCCGCCGAAGATGAAGTTCTCCTGGGTCAGCAGCGTCACGTGCCGGCGCAGCGTCTCGTCGTCGAGCTGGCGCGCGTCGACGCCGTCGAGCAGCACGGCGCCCACCTGCGGGTCGTAGAACCGGGCGACGAGCTTCGCGATCGTGGTCTTGCCCGCGCCGGTGGTCCCGACCAGGGCGACGGTCTGGCCCGCGGGGATGTTCAGGCTGAGGTCGGGAAGCACGGTCACGCCCTCGACGTAGCCGAAGCTCACGCCGTCGAACTCCACCCTGCCCGACGCGTGGGGAAGCGGCGTCGGCGAGGCGGGGTCGTCGACGGCGGGCTCCTCCGCCATCACCGAGGAGATCTTCTCCAGGCCGGTCAGCGCCGACTGCAGCGTCGAGATGAACTGGCTGAGCTCCTGCATCGGGTCGAAGAACATGCGCACGTACAGCACGAAGGCCGCCATGGTGCCGATGCTCACTCCCCCGCCGATCGCGAGGTACCCGCCCGCCAGCACCACAAGCACGATCCCCAGGTTGCCGATGAACTGGATGCCCGGCATGGCGCGGGCGAACACGCGCATGGCGCGGACGTTGGCGTCGCGGTAGTCGAGGGCCACCTGCTTGTAGATCTCGGCCGAGCGCGGCTCGCGGCGGAACGCCTGAACGGCCTTGATGCCGGTCATGGTCTCGATGAACTGGACGATGACGAGCGCGGAGCGGGTGCGGACGGAGCGGAACTCGCGCGTCGACGCGTGGGCGAACCAGCGCATGACCAGGAAGAGCAACGGGTAGGTGAGGAACGCGACGAGCGCGAGGCGCCAGTCGAGGGTGAGCATGATGATGCTGGAGCCGACGATGGTCAGCACCGCGATGATGACCACGTCGATGCCCTGCAGCACCAGCTCCTGGACGGCCTCGACGTCGCTCGTCATGCGCGAGATCGCGCGGCCCGAGGTGTAGTGGTCGTGGAAGCCGACGTCGAGGCGCTGGAACTTGGCGAACAGTCGACGGCGGAGGTCGAGCAGGATCGCGTTGCCGATCCTGCCGGAGCGGCGCAGGAAGACGACCCGGGCAACGATCTGCACGAGGATCGCGACGCCCATCAGCGCCAGGCTGGGCACGAGCACGGCGGTGTCCCCGGTCAGCCCGTCGTCGAGGACGCGGCGCACCAGCACCGGCACGACGAGGCGGGCGCCGGCCTCGACCACGACCACGCCGACGAGGAAGAGCAGCCATCCGCGCCAGGGCCGGATCAGCTCGGCGAGCAGCGCGCGGGAGGGGCCCCGGAGCCCGACCGAGGCGTCGGCCTCGTCCGTGGCCTCCTGCTTCACCCCGCGCCACGCGGGCTGGGCCTGAGCCTCACTCATCCGTGATCGCGCCCCACGAGGCCGTGCTCGTAGGCGGCGACCACCACCTGCACGCGGTCGCGAAGGCCGAGCTTGCGGAGGATCGCGCCGACGTGCGACTTCACCGTCGACTCCGACATGTACAGCCCGGAGCCGATCTCGGCGTTCGACAGCCCGCGGGCGACGAGGCCGAACACCTCGCGCTCGCGATCCGATAGCCCGTCGAAGCCCGGCGGAGGCTCGGGATCCCCGCGGAACGTGCCGTCGAGCAGCGCGGCAAGGTCCTGCGGGGCGAGGACGGCGTTTCCCGCGTGGACGGTGCGGATGGCGTCGGCCAGCATCTCCGGCGTGATGTCCTTCAGCAGGAACCCGCTGGCGCCGTGCCGGATGGCGGTGGCGGCGCGGTCGTCGAGGTTGAAGGTGGTCAGCACGAGCACCTTGAGCGGGTGCTCGCGCGGACGAGTCGGGTCGAGGAGGCGGCGGGTGGCCTCGACGCCGTCCATGTCCGGCATGCGGATGTCCATCAGGACGACGTCGGGGTGCACCTTGTCGGCGACGGCGACGGCCTCAACGCCGGTCCCCGCCTCCCCGACGACCTCCATGTCCGGGTGCACGGCGATCATCACCTTGATGGCCGCGCGGAAGAGGCTCTGGTCGTCGACGAGGAGCACTCGGATGGGCTGGTTCACGTCGGGTTTCCTCCTCGGTCGCGCAGCGGCAGCCACGCGGTGGCGGTGACGACCCCGCGCCCATCGACGCGATGCCGGCTGAGGTCGAACGTGCCGCCGACCGCAGCCAAGCGGTTGGTCATTCCCGGCACGCCCGCACCACGGTATCCTCCCGGGACCGTCGGCTCCTCCTCGGGGACCGCGTTTCGCACCTCGACGCCGAGCTTGTCGGTCCACACCCTCGTCACGACGATGGGCGCGTCCCGGTCCCCGTGGCGCAGCGCGTTGGTCAGCATCTCCTGCAGCACCCGGTAGGCGACCACCTCCAGCTCGGGCGGCAGCGCCCGCGGCTGCCCCATGGTCTGCAGCTGGAGCTGCGCGCCGCTGGCCGCCACGCTGGCGAGCAGCGCGTCGAGGCCGCCGTCCGGCGCCTGGGCCGCGGGCTCGCCGTCGCGCACCTGGCCGAGCAGCTCGCGGATCTCGCGCAGAGACCGCCGCGACGAGTCGGCGATGGCGCGCATGGACTCGTGCAACTGCTCGGTGTCGTCGAGATACTGCGAGGCCTGCGCTTGGGCCAGGATGACGGCGAGCGAGTGGCCGACGACGTCGTGCACGTCGCGGGCCAGCTGCGCGTTGCTCGCCTCGACGGTGGCGAGCCGGGCCTGCCGGCGCTCCTCCGCCTCGGCTATGGCGCGGGCCTCCTCGGCGGCCTCCGTCCGGGACCGCTGCGCGTCGCGCGCCTCGCGCATCCGGATGCCGAGCCCGATCCCCCACGGCACCGCGAGCGGGGTGAGCGACGCAAGGACGGCGAGCAGGCGCCAGGCCTCGACGTCCATGATGTAGGGGCGCAGGCTGTTGGCGATGCCGGTCCTCGACACCCACAGCAGGTAGGCCGCGGTGCCCGCGACGATGGACAACCCCGAAAGCATGACGGTGAACGTGCGGCCGTACCTGGCCGACGTGTAGACCACCCACATGGCGGCGAACAGCAGCGAGATCGGCTGGAGCTCGTCCGCCACGTAGAACGTGGGCACGGTGATGAGCCACACCAACAGCCCCGCGACGAACGGGTAACGACGCGCCAGCGCCGCGGGCAGGATCGGCGCGAGCGGCCGCAGCTCCCAGTCGACGTCCTGGTTCCAGATCAGCGCGGTGTGGACCACGCCAGTGAGCGCCACCACGACGACGGCGACCCACGAGGGAAGGTGCCGCGACGTCATGCCCGCCAGCCTAGCCCCGCTCCGTGAGCCGGGGACCGGCTCACGGAGCTGTTGCGTCGGCCGACAGCAGCTCTCGGTACTCGGGCACCGTTGCCAGCAGCTCGTGGTGGGTGCCGACGTGGGCGATCCGGCCGTCGACGAGCATCGCGACCCGGTCGGCGAGTAGGACGGTGGACGCGCGGTGGGCCACGACGATGCCGGTCACGCCCACCAGCGTCGACCTCAGCGCCTCCTCGACCTCCGCCTCGGTGTGGATGTCGAGCGCGCTGAGGGTGTCGTCGAGGACGAGGACGCGCGGCTTGACGAGGATCGCCCTGGCGAGGGCGAGGCGCTGGCGCTGGCCGCCCGAGAGGCTGAGGCCCTGCTCGCCGAGCCGCGTCTCCAGCCCCCAGGGCAGGTCGTGGACGAACTCGGCGCGCGCCACGCGCAGCGCCTCCTCGATCTCCTCCTCCGACGCCTCGGGGCGGCCGAGCGTGAGGTTCTCGCGCGCGGACATGGAGAACAGGATCGGGTCCTCGAAGGCGGTGCCGATCAGGCCGCGCAGCAGGGCGAGGTCGAGCTCGCGGATGTCCGTTCCGTCCAGCAGGATCTGCCCGCCGGTGACGTCGACCAGACGCGGCAGCAGCGACACGAGGGTCGACTTGCCCGAGCCTGTGCCGCCGACCAACGCGACCGTCTCGCCGGGCGCGACCTCGAGGCTCACGTCCGTCAGCGTGGGGACGTCGGCGTCGGGGAACTGGTAGGAGACGCCCCGCAGCTCAAGCCGGCCGCCGACATCGGCGAGGGTGAGGCCGCCGGTCGCGATGCTGAGCGGCGCGTCGAACACCTCGGCGACGCGGTCCGCCGCGGTGGCCGTCTCCCGCGCGAACGACAGCAGCCAGCCGAGGCTGCCCACCGGCCACGCAAGCGAAAGCAGCAGCGTGACGAAGGTCACGGCGGCGCCCAGCGACAGGGTTCCGTCGGCGACGCCGAAGCTGACGCCGATGAGGACCACCAGGAGCAGCACCGACGGGAAGACCTCCAGCAGCGTCCAGAGCACGGCCGCGAGGTTCATCCGCCTCACGCCGCTCTCGGCCAAGCGCGTGGCGCGCTCGTCGAACGTGCGGCCCACGTAGCTCGACCGGCCGAAGGAGCGGATGACGCGCACGCCGTGCAGCGCCTCCTCGGCCGCGGACGCGACGTCGCCCGTCTCGTCCTGCACGCGGCGGGCGATGAGGCCGAACCGCCCCATCAGCGCGAACGTCACCACGACGACGGGGATGACGAGGACGAGCACCGCGACGCCCACCTGCCACAGGGTCGCGATCATGATCCCGAGCACCACGACGATGTGGATCGAGTTCATGAACAGCACGACGATGCCGAAGGAGAGGAAGCGTCGGATGGTGCCGAGGTCGCTCATGATGCGCGACAGCAGCTGCCCTGACTCCCACGCCTTGTGGAACTGCATGGGGAGCTGCTGCAGCTGGGCGAAGAGGTCCAGCCGGATGTCGGTCTCGATGAAGGAGGTCGCCTTCACCATGATCCAGCGGCGCAGAAACGAGATGAACGCGTCCAGCGCCCCGACGGCGAGCAGCGCCAGCCCGAACCACAGCACGCCGCCGGGGTCGCCGTCGGCGATGGGGCCGTCTACGACCCCACCGAGCAGCAGGGGAATGGAGACGCTGAGCAGCACCCCGACGGGGGCCATGGCGAACGAGAACGCGAACTGCCGCCAATAGCCCTTGAGGTAGGGGAGGAACCTCACGATGGACGGGCGACCCGGCCGCGCCGGGGCCAGCTTCGGCGTGCGGTGGCTGGCGGGGGGCATTGCCTCACCCTATCCCGCCGCTCGTCGCGCCGGGCGCACCGGGGCCGGGAGCGGTAGTGTCACCCCTCATGACGGACCGGCTGCTCAACGACCTCGCCGCGGGCATCGACCGCGTGCTGCCCGACGCCGTCGCCCTGCGCCGAGAGATCCACGCCGACCCGCACCTCAGCGGCGAGGAGGAGCCCACTCGCGACCGGTTCCAGGCCGCCGCCGACTGGCTCGACTGGTCCCCCGTCGCCCACACCGGCGCCTGGGCGAGGACCGGCGCCGAGGGGCCGGCGGTGGGGCTCCGCGCCGAGCTGGACGCCCTGCCCATCGCGGAGTCGACGACGGTGCAGTGGCGCTCCGCCCGGCCCGGCGTCATGCACGCCTGTGGGCACGACGTGCACCTGGCCGCGCTGTGGGCCGTCCTCGCCGCCGCCCGGGCACGCAAGGTGGTGCCCGATCCAAAGGCCACC
>CAYVWO010000015.1:0-9587 GCA_964455495.1 uncultured Tessaracoccus sp. | reverse complement strand
CCGGGACCTGGAGCTGCCCGTGGGGCTCGTCCCGATCCTGCAGCCCCGCGAGGAGGTCACGCCGCCCGGGGCGCTCGACGTCGTGGCCTCGGGGCTGCTGAGCGAGCAGGGCATAGAGGCCATGATCGGCGTCCACGTCCAACCGCAGGTCGAGCCCGGGATCGTGTCCACCGGGGCGGGCGCCGTCAACGCCGCCTACGACTCGTTCGAGATCGTGGTTCGCGGCAGCGCCGGGCACGGCGCCTACCCGCACCTCGCCGTCGACCCCATCACCACGCTCGCCGCCATCGTCGACGCCGTCGCGGGCCTGCCGAACCGCATCGTCAACCCCACGCACCCGACGGTGGTCTCGTTCGGGCTGATCACGGGCGGCACCGCCCCGAACGTGATCCCCGACGAGGCCCGGGCCAAGGGCACCATCCGCACCTTCAACGACGCCGACCGCTACCGGCTGCACCGCGCGATCGAGGCGACGGCGACGGCGGTGGCCGACTCGCGCGGCGCGGCGGCGGAGGCGCGGTTCCGCACCGGCGGCCCGGCGCTCGTCAACGACCCGGCCCTCGTCCACCGGATCGACCCGCTGCTCGCCGCCCTCGGCATCACCGTCGCGGAGACGCCGTTCCGGTCCTGCGGGTCCGACGACTTCGCCGAGTACGGCCCAGAAGCCGCCTCCGTCATGTGCTTCGTCGGCACCGGCAGGATCAACGGCGCGGGCCTGCACAACGGCTCGTACCTGCCCGACCGCGAGGCACTGCGGACCGCGGCCCGGGCCTACGCGACCGGCTACGTCGCGGCGAGCGGAATGATCCTTGCGGAGAGCGAGCCTCGCGGCGGCTCCCAGTGACGGGCGGCGAGCCGATCAGCGCCGAGGTGCTGGCCGTCATCGTCGCCATGGTCGACGGCCAGCCGTGCGTGCTCACCCTGCCGCACGCCCCTCGGCTCCCCGCGGGCCCGCTGCTGCCCGGGCACCGCTCGCTGCAGACCGCGGTGCGCGCCTGGGTCGAGGAACAGACCGGGCTAACCGTCGGATACCTGGAGCAGCTCTACACGTTCGCCGACCGCGGCCGCGACGGCACCGACAACTGCACCATCTCGGTGTCGTACCTCGGCCTGGCGCGCGGCCTGAGCGCCAAGGGCGGGCGCTGGCGCAGCTGGTACTCGCTCCTCCCCTGGGAGGATCATCGCGACGGGGCGACGCTGGTGGCCGACGTCGTCGCTCCGGCGCTGCGGCCCTGGGCCGCCGCCGGGGGCCCGGCGCGCGTTGAGCGGTGCGGCGTCGACTTCGGCCAGGGAGGGCGCCCTTGGCAGCCGGACCTGGCCCTGCAGCGCTACGAGGTGCTGTGGGAGGCGGGCCTCGTGCCGGAGTCGCCCGACGAGCGCAGGCGGGCCGCGGGCGCGCCGGGGAGACCGGCGGAGTGGTGGCAGGACCCCGGCGTCCCGGGGGTGCGGATGGACGGCGACCACCGGAGGGTCCTCGCCACCGGCATCGCCCGGCTGCGGACCAAGATCCAGTACCGGCCGGTCGTGTTCGAGCTGATGCCGGAGGAGTTCACGCTCGGCCAGCTCCAGGCGTGCGTCGAGGCGCTTGCCGGCCAGGAGGTGCACACCCAGAACTTCCGCCGCGTCGTCGAGCAGCAGCAGTTGGTCGAGGAGACCGGGGGCCGCGCCGCCACCGGCGGACGGCCCGCCCGGCTCTACCGCTTCCGGCAGGAGGTCCTTCAGGAGCACAGGGCCGCCGGCACCAAGCTGCCGCGTTCGCGGTAACCCTTCACCCCTTCGGCCGAAGCCGGATTTGCGCCCCCTTTTCCTCAGTATTAGCATTTCACTTATGCTCATTCAAAGCATAAGCGGCGTGCCCCCGAGGAGGACCCGATGACCACGACCATGATCACCGCCGACGACCTGTTCCAGCGCGTCAACCACGTCATCCCGTCGATCGAGTGGGCCACGATGGCCGACGACGCGGAGGCGATCCTGCGGCTCAAGCGCGAGCGGGGCGCCGTGATCCTCGCGCACAACTACATGCGCCCCGAGGTGTTCCACGGCGTCTCCGACATCGTCGGGGACTCGCTCGCGCTCGCCCGCGAGGCCATGACCGTCGACGCGGACGTCATCGTTCTTGCCGGGGTGCACTTCATGGCCGAGACCGCGAAGCTGCTCAACCCGTCGAAGACCGTCCTGATCCCCGACCTGCGCTCGGGCTGCTCGCTCGCCGAGTCGATCACCGCCGAGGACGTGCGGGAGCTGCGTCACAGGCATCCCGGGGTCCCCGTGGTGACCTACGTGAACACCTCCGCGGCGGTGAAGGCCGAGAGCGACATCTGCTGCACCTCCGGCAACGCCGTCAGCATCATCGAGAGCCTCGGCGTGCCCGAGGTGATCATGATCCCCGACCAGTACCTGGCGGCCAACGTCGCCCGCCAGACCGGCGTGCGGGTGATCACCCACCCCGGCGCCTGCGAGGTGCACGAGCGCTTCACCCCGGGCGACATCCGGCAGATCCGCGCCGACTACCGGGGCGACGTCACCGTCCTCGCCCACCCCGAGTGCCCGCCGGAGGTCGTCGACGAGGCAGACTACGCCGGCTCGACGGCGCAGATGATCTCGTTCGTCGCGGAGCGCCGGCCGAAGCGGGTCGCCCTGATCACCGAGTGCTCGATGAGCGACAACGTCGCGCAGGAGTACGCGGACGTCGAGTTCGTCCGGCCGTGCAACCTCTGCCCGCACATGAAGCGCAACTCGCTGGGCGCGATCCGGCGCGCGCTGGAGACCATGACGAACGAGGTCACCGTCGACCCCGCCGTCGCCGTGCGCGCCCGCGCCGCGGTCGACCGCATGCTCGAGGTCCGGTAGCCATGGGCGCGACACGCACCGAGCTCGTCGTGGGCGGTCCCGTGATCGTCGGTGCCGGGCTCGCGGGGCTGAGCTGCGCCATCGAGCTGGCCCCGGCCCCGTGCCTTGTCGTCTCAGCGGGCGCGATCGGCGCGGGCACCTCGACAGGGTGGGCCCAGGGCGGGATGGCCGCCGCGGTCGGGCCCGACGACTCCCCTGAGGAGCATGCCGACGACACCCTCGCCGCCGGGGCCGGGCTCTGCGACGAGGCGGTGGTCCGGCGGATCACCGCCGCGGCCCCCGAGACCGTCGAGTGGCTTGCTCGGCTGGGCGCGCGCTGGGATCGCCGCCCCGACGGCGCGCTGAGGCTGGGCCTGGAGGGCGCCCACTCGCGCCGTCGGATCGTGCACGCCCGTGGCGACGCGACCGGCGCCGAGCTGCTGCGCGCGGTCGTCGACGCGGCCCGCCGCCTGCCGTCGATCTCGCTCTGGGAGCACTCCCCCGCGCGGCGGATCGTGGTGGAGCGGGGACGGGTGGCCGGCGTCGAGCTCGACACCCCGGACGGCCCGGTCCTCCTGCGGACCTCCGCGGTGGTGCTCGCGACCGGCGGCATCGGCGGCCTCTTCACCCACACCACCAACCCGCTGTCGTCGCGCGGCCAGGGCCTGGCGCTTGCCTACCGCGCGGGCGCCGCCCTCCGCGACCTCGAGCTGGTGCAGTTCCATCCCACCGCCCTCGACGTCGCGATCGACCCGCTGCCGCTGGTGAGCGAGGCGGTGCGCGGCGAGGGCGCTTTCCTGGTCAACGAGCTCGGGGAGCGCGTGCTGGAGAACCCGCTGGCCGCCCGCGACGTCGTCTCGCGCGCCGAGTGGGCCCAGCTCCAGGCCGGACACGAGGTCTTCCTGGACGCCCGCACCTCGCCCGGCGCACGCTTCGCGGAGGTCTTCCCCTCCATCCACGCCACCGCGCTCGCCGCGGGGCTGGATCCGGCCGTCGACCTCCTCCCTGTGAAGCCGGCCGCGCACTATCACATGGGCGGCGTGCTGGTGGATGACCGCGGCGAGAGCACCGTGCCCGGGCTCTTCGCGGCCGGGGAGGTGGCCTCCACCGGGCTGCACGGCGCCAACCGGCTGGCCTCCAACTCGCTCCTCGAGGCCGTGGTCTGCGGGCGCGGGATCGCCGCGCACCTGCGGCGCACCCTCGCCGCCGCGGGAGAGCCGAGCGTCCCCGACCGGGCCTGGCCCGGCGCACCCTGGCCGCCCCACCCTCCCCACCTCGACGAAATCCGGCGCATCGTGACCGCCGGGGCGGGAGTGCTTCGCGACGCCGACGGGTTGCGTCGCGCCCTCGACGAGCTGCGGCCTCATCTCGACGACGACGCCGGACTCGTCGGCTCCCTCCTGGTCCGCGCCGCCCTGGACCGCGCCGAGTCGCGCGGGGCGCACACCCGCGCCGACTTCCCGGACGCGGCCGAGCCGCGCCACACCGTCGCCTGCGAGCCCAACATGGAAGGAAGCGCGGCATGAGAACCCTCCCCCGCCTGCTTATCACACCGATCGTCACCGCGGCCCTCGCCGAGGACCTTGGCCGCGCCGGCGACCTCACCACGGACGCCATCATCCCCGCCGACGCCGCGGCCACCGTCCGGCTCGTCTCCCGCGAACCGGGCGTCGTCGCGGGCCTGCCCCTGGCCGAGCTGGCCTGGGAGCTGCTCGACCCGTCGGTCCGGGTCGACGTGCACCTCCCCGACGGCTCGCGGGTGGCGCCGGGCGACGCCATCGCCACCGTCCACGGCCCGGCGCGCGCCCTGCTGACCGGCGAGCGGGTCGCGCTCAACTTCTTGGGCCACCTCTCGGGCGTCGCCACCGGCACCGCGACCATCGCCGACGCCATCGCGCACACCCGCGCAAGGGTCGTCGACACCCGCAAGACCATTCCCGGGCTCCGCGCGCTCCAGAAGTACGCGGTGGCGTGCGGGGGCGGCTCCAACCACCGCTTCGGCCTCGACGACGCCGTGATGATCAAGGACAACCACATCGCCGTCGCTGGCGGCCTGCGCGCGGCCGTCGAGGCGGCAAGGGCGCACGTCGGGCACCTGGTGAAGATCGAGGTCGAGGTCGACACCCTCGAGATGCTCGCCGAGCTTCTCGAGGTGGGCGCCGACGTCGTGCTCCTCGACAACATGGCCCCCGACGACCTCCGCCGCGCGGTGGAACTGGTGGGCGGCCGGATGGTCACCGAGGCGTCCGGCCGGATCACTCCGGAGACCGCCGCCGCGATCGCCGAGTCCGGCGTCGACCTGATCAGCGTCGGGTGGCTGACCCACAGCGCCCGGGTGCTCGATATCGGGCTGGACCACGGATAGCCCGATCCCCACGGCCCGGGCCGCGGCCCCTCACTTCCTGAGCAGCGCGGCCCAGGTCAGCGACGCGACGTTGCCGGTGGCCGAGATCTTGTTCTTCTTCTGGTAGGCCTTCACGGCCTTTACCGTCTTGGCGTCCATCTTCGACGTGAGCGTCACCTTCGCGCCCGCGGCGCGGAGTTCCACCTGGGCCGCCCTGACCGAGGCGCCCTTCTGTCCCGGCTTGAGGACGGGCAGCAGCTTCGCCCACGTCGCGTCGTCCAGCGTGCCCGTGACCTTCAGCTTCGACTTCTTCTGGAAGGCCTTCACGGCCTTCTCCGTCCGCGGGCCGAAGTCGCCGTCGCGCACGAGGCCCGCCTTGTTGCGGGAGTTGAGCAGCGCCTGGAGCGTGACGACGGAGGCGCCCTTCGCCCCCTTCTTCAGCTCCGGATACACCGACTTCTTCTTGGCCGGGCTCGTCGTGGGGTTGACCGTCGGGGCAGGCGTCGGAGCGGCGGTCGCGGCGTCCTCCGGGCTCGGCGCCGCGGCGGTGGGAGTGGCCGTCGGGGTCGGCGTGGCGGTGGGCTTCGGCGCGAGGGCCGGCGGCGCCCCCTTCGGCGTGCCGGGGCCGGCCCCGCTCACGTTGTACTGGTACAGGTCATACTTCTTCATGATCCCGATGACGGTGGTCGCGTAGGTGGGATCGGTGGCGTAGCCGCCGCGGTGCACCTGGATCACGAACTGGTCCGGGTAGTCGGTGTAGTCGAAGGCGGAGGCGTAGCGCGAGAGCGAGGTCAGCAGGCGGCCGTAGTCGAGGACCGAGTCGTCCCAGCTGGCGTAGGTGCGGAACTCGTCGACGATGTAGTACTTGGAGCCGTCCTTGCGGTACTCCGCGGTGCGGACGGGCACGCATCCGGTCTGATAGGGAGAGGGGGTCTTGCCGCACTTGATGTTGAACAGCGTGTTGACCTGGTAGACCGTCTTGGTCTCCGCGCCCGTCTCGTCGACCTCGGTGACCGTGTAGTCGCCCGTCATCTTCGACAGGCCCCACCCGGTCTCGAGGGCAGCCATGCCGATGGCGACGGAGGCAGGGATACCCGTCTTCTTCTCGTTCTTCTGCGCGGCCTTCACCAGCGAGGAGATGAAGTCGTCGGTCTTCTTCGACGCCTCGGCCGTCGTCGCCCCCGCCATGGCGACGACCAAAGCCGCGGCTACTCCCAGTGTGCCCAACCTCAACCAGCGCATAACCCTCAGACCCTTCCCGTCGCTCTCCCGGGCAGGCTAGCCGCGAGACCGCGCCCGGACCCAGCGGAGGTTGAGGGTGGGGTTGAGGTTCGGGGAGCGAGTCTCCTAGAGCGCGAGCCCCACCAGGTTGACCTCGGGGACAAGCGTGACGCCGAAGCGCTCGGCGACGCCTCCCCGGACCGTCCGGGCGAGCGCGGCCAAGTCCGCCGCCGTCGCCCCTCCCCTGTTGGTGAGCGCGAGCGCGTGCTTGGTCGACAGGCCCGCGGGGCCCTCGCCGAAGCCCTTGCCGAAGCCCGCGTGCTGGATCAGCCAGGCGGCGCTGGTCTTGACGAGCCCGCCGTCCGCGGGGAAGCGCGGGGCCGCCTCGGGGAGGCGCTCCGCCTGCTCCGGGGTGAGGACAGGGTTGGTGAAGAAGGAGCCCGCGCTCCAGGTGTCGTGGTCGGCGTCGTCGAGCACCATGCCCTTGCCGCGGCGCAGGCCGAGCACCGCCTCGCGGACCTCGGTGGCCGGGGCACGCCGACCGACCTCGACGCCGAGCGCGCGGGCCAGCTCGGCGTAGGCGACGGGGCTGCTGAGCGTGGCGAGCGGGAACTGGAAGCCGACCTCGAGCACGAGGTAGCGGCCGGGTTCGCGCTTGAACCGCGAGGTGCGGTAGCCGAAGCCGCAGTCGGCGACCGCGAAGGTGGCCTGCGCTGCCCGCACGCGGTCCCAGGTGCGCACCGACGCGATGGTCTGCGCGACCTCCGCGCCGTACGCGCCGACGTTCTGGATGGGCGTGGCGCCCACGCTGCCCGGGATGCCGGAGAGCGCCTCCACGCCGCTCCACTCACGGGCGACGGCCTCGGCCACGAACGCGTCCCAGTCCTCGCCGGCGGCGACGCGGACGGCGGCGCCGCCGCAGGAGGAGACGTCCGCGGAGATCCCGCGGGTGGCGACGACGACAGCCGTGCCGCGGAAGCCCTCGTCGGCGACGAGCAGGTTCGAGCCGCCCCCGACGACCAGCACGGGCTCGCCGCGGCGGTCGCAGTCGGAGACCGACTCCACAAGCTCGGCCTCCGTCGTCGCGACGACGAGCCGGTCGGCGGGCCCGCCGACCCGCAGGGTGGTGTGGTCGGCCAGCAGCGGCGATCCGCTGGGGGACGCGCCCGCGCCGTCGACCGCGATGCGGGCGATCCGGCACTCCGCCCCGGCTTCAGTCAACGCGGACCTCGGCTCGGGCGGCACCCAGCACCTGGTCGTCGCCGCACTCGGCCGTGATCGTGAGCTTGGCCACGCCGTCGGCCACGTCCGCGACGGCGGCGCGGTAGACCACCTCCACGCCCTGGTCCGTGTCCGGCACCACGACGGGGCGGGTGAACCGCACGAAGTAGCTGAGAACGCGGGCCGGGTCGCCGACCCAGTCCGTGACGACCTTCAGGCCCGCGCCCATCGTCCACATGCCGTGGGCGACGACGCCGGGCAGGCCGATGGCCCGCGCGTGGCGGTCGGAGAAGTGGATCTCGTTGAAGTCGGTGGAGGCGCCGGAGTAGCGCACCACCGTGGAGCGGGTCACGCGGACCCGGAGCTCCGGCAGTTCCTGGCCGACGGTCGCGTCAGGCATCGACGTCCTCCCTGGTGTGCATGAGGGTGGAGCGCGCCTCGCAGACGGTGTCTCCGTCGACGGTGAGGTCCACCAGGACGGTGATCATGTCCAGTGCGCCGCGGTTGCGCACCTTCTCGATGCTGAGCTCCGCGACCACCGCGTCCCCCGGCCGCAGCGGGCGGTGGAACGTGAAGCCCTGGTCCGTGTGCATGGTGCGGTTCAGCGCGAGCCCGAGCTCCTCGTCGCCGAACAGCGCCTCCCAGGCGTGCGCGGCGATGACGGCCGCGAACGTGGGCGGCGCGATGGGCGAGTCGGAGAAGTAGGCGGGGTTGTCGTCGCGGATGGCCGTGGCGAACTCGGCGATCTTGGCGCGGCTGACCTCGTACGGCGGGGCGGCCGGGTAGCGGCGGCCCACGTGTTCGGCGGTGATCGGCATGGCGCTCACCCTACCGGGCAGGAAGCGCCGGGAGAGCGAACCGGCCGCCCCATCTGGGACGGCCGGTTCGGATGCGTATCTATCGCGCGGGCTCAGCGGGTCTCGCGGTGCGCGCGGTGGGTGCGGCAGCGCGGGCAGAACTTGCTGAGCTCAAGACGATCCGGGTTGTTGCGCCGGTTCTTCTTGGTGATGTAGTTGCGCTCCTTGCACTCGGTGCAGGCGAGCGTGATCTTCGGGCGAACCTCAGAGCCCTTCTTGGCCATTATTGCCACTTCCTTCAAGTCATTTCGTCGCTGCCAAGCGAGTTTGTCGATCTTCGGTTTTCGGTGACGAGGGCGGGACTTGAACCCGCGACACAGCGATTATGAGCCGCTTGCTCTACCGACTGAGCTACCCCGTCGAAGTTCTCGCCTTGACAGAAGCTCCCAAGGCAGGAACAGAGCCCCCATGCGGAATCGAACCGCAGACCTTCTCCTTACCATGGAGACGCTCTGCCTACTGAGCTATAGGGGCCAGCGACGCACAAACATACACGAGGTTTGGGGGGCGTCACAAATCAGGCAAGGAGCGCCGCGATCGCCGCATCGAGGGCGCCCTGGAACTGGGTCTCGCGCTCCTCGGCCGAGAGGTCGCCGGAGCCGTCGAGGAGGTGATCGGTCACGGTGAGGACGGTGAGCGCCTCGCCGTTGTTGGCCAGCGCGCACGCGTACAGGCCCGCAGCCTCCATCTCGACGCCAAGGGTTCCCAGCTCGCCGAGGGCGGGGATGACGTCGGTACGGGAGCTGTAGAAGAAGTCGCTGGTGAACACCGGTCCGACGTGCACGCGCGCGCCGGAGCCGCGCGCCTGGTCGACGGCGCCGCGCAGCATGTCGAAGCTCGCCGCCAGCGACAGCGTGACGCCGGGCACGCCGAAGGTGGCGGCGGCCGAGTTGGTGTGCGCGGAGGAGGCGACGACGACGTCGGAGACGGCGACGGCGCGGGAGATGCCGCCACAGGTGCCGACCCGGCAGATGCGCTTCACACCATATTGCGCGTACAGCTCCGTGGCGTAGATCGACAGCGACGGCACGCCCATGCCGGAGGCCATGACGGAGACCGGGACGCCGTCGACGGTGCCGCCGGCTACCGGGTCACCTAGGCCGATGGTGACG
>CAYVWO010000014.1:9733-17558 GCA_964455495.1 uncultured Tessaracoccus sp. | reverse complement strand
ACCATGACCAGGCCCTTCGTCCACTCGGGGAAGAGCTCAAGCATGCGAAGCAGGACCGGCACGGACACGTTGTAGGGGAGGTTCGCCACCAGGGCCGACGGGGTGAGCGGCAGCTCGCCGACCCGCAGCGCGTCCGCAGGCACGACCTGCAGGCGCGACGCCGCGGCGTCGCCCAGGCGCTCGCGCGCGGTCCGCCCGAGCCGCGCGGCCAGCGCGTCCTCGATCTCGACGGCGACCACGCTCGCCCCCAACTCCAGAAGCCCGAGCGTCAGCGAGCCGAGCCCCGGGCCGATCTCCAGCACGACGTCGTCGGCGGTCACCCCCGACAGCGACACGATCCTGCGCACCGTGTTCGGGTCGATCACGAAGTTCTGTCCCCGCTGCTTCGTGGGGCGCAGATCCAGCTCGGCGGCGAGCCGCCGCACGGAGGCCGGGTCCAGCAGGCCGACCTCAGGCATCGCTCCCCCACCTCCCGTAGGCGGCGAAGGTGTTGGCCACCACCAGATCGCAGAACCGGGCAAGCTCGACGCCGAGCAGCTCCGCGAGGAAGCGCACGGTGTGCGGGAGCAGGTACGGCGCGTTGGCCTTGCCCCGCTGCGGCTTGGGCGTCAGGTACGGCGCGTCGGTCTCGACGAGGATGCGGTCGAGCGGCGTGGCCAGCGCGGCCTCGCGCAGCGCCCCGGCCGATCCGAACGTCACCACGCCCGGGAAGGACAGGAACGCGCCGCGGGCGACACACTGCTCCGCGAACGCGGCGTCGCCGCTGAAGCAGTGCATGACCATGCGGTCGGGCACGCCCTCGTCGTCGACGACCCGCAGGATGTCGGCGTGCGCGTCGCGGTCGTGGATCATCAGCGTCTTGCCGCTCCGGTGCGCCCACCGGATGTGCGCGCGGAACGAGCGCTCTTGCGCGCGGCGGCCCTCCTCGTCGCGCGTGCGGAAGTAGTCGAGCCCCGTCTCGCCGACGGCGACGACGCCCGGGTCGTCGACGAGGACCTCGATCTCGGCCAGGTCGTCCTCCAGGGCGCGCTCTCCCCCGGCCAGGAACCGGCGCGCGGCGTCGTTCGGATGCAGCGCGACGGCGGCGCGCACCTGCGAGTCCGCCGCGGCCAGCTCCACCGCCAACCGCGCGCTCTCGACGTCGCAGCCGACGTCGATGATCCGCGTCACGCCGACCTCGCCGGCCAGCCGCAGGTTGTCCGCCACCGACAACCCCGAGTAGTCGCGCGTCGAGTACACGTGGGTGTGGTTGTCGATCACGGGGCGCGGCAGCGCCTCCGGCAGGGGCGGCAGGCCCAACTCCTCCAACAGGCTCACTACTGCTTCTCCTTGTCCGCCAGCGCGGCGGCGTACAGCTCCTTGCGGTTCACCCCGGTGACCTTCGCCACCTCGGCGACCGCGCCCGACAGTCTCGCACCCCCGGCCATCGCCTGCCGAACCAGCGCCAGCGCGTCGTCGGCCGACACCTCGACGGCGGACGCCCCCTCTACGACCACCGTCACCTCCCCGCGCACGCCGTCGGCCGCCCAGTCGGCGAGCTCCGAGAGCCTGCCGCGGCGCACCTCCTCGTACGGTTTGGTCAGCTCGCGGCACACGGCGCCCCTCCGGTCGGCACCCAGTTCGGACGCGGCGTCGGCCAGGAACTCAGGCGTACGGTGCGGGGCCTCGAAGAACACCATCGTGCGCTCCTCCGCGGCCAGCTTCGCGAGCCGACGGCGCCGCTCCCCCTGCTTGCGCGGCAGGAAGCCCTCGAAGCAGAACCGGTCGACGGGCAGCCCCGACACCGCGAGCGCGGTCAGCACCGCGGATGGCCCGGGCACGGCGGTGACGCGCAGCCCGGCCTCCACGCACGCGACCACAACCCGGTAGCCCGGGTCGCTGACCGACGGCATCCCCGCGTCGGTGACCAGCACCACGCGCTTGCCCTCGGCGACGGCGTCGACCAGCTCGCCGGTACGCGACGCCTCGTTGCCCTCGAAGTAGCTGACGACGCGCCCGGCCGGGTCGATGCCCAGCCGCTTGGTCAGGGTCAGGAATCGTCGCGTGTCCTCGGCGGCGATGAGGTCGGCGGAGGTGAGCGCCTCGCGCAGGCTCGCGCTCGCGTCGTCGGACGAGCCGATGGGCGTCGCGGCGAGGATCAGGGCGCCACCTGGGGGGAGGTTCATGCCCCGAAGCGTAACCGGCCCCTTCCGAGGCCTGCATAGAATGCGCCTTGTGCTGACCACTTTGGAGGCCTTGCGAGACGGCCGCCTCCACGACCGAACCGTCGGGTGGACCGTGACCGTCGCGATCACCCTGATGGCCTTCGGCCTGCGCCTCAACAACCTGGGATTCCCGAACAAGGTCCTGTTCGACGAGACGTACTACGCCAAGGACGCGTGGGCCATCCTGCAGTCCGGCTACGAGCGCAACTGGTCCGAGGGCGCCAACGACCTCCTCGCCCAGGGCGACACCAGCGGCATGCTGGAGACGCCGTCGTTCGTGGTGCACCCGCCCCTGGGGAAGCTGCTGATCGGGGTGGGCGAGCACCTCTTCGGGATGACGCCGCTCGGCTGGCGCTTCGCCGCCGTCGTCTTCGGCTCCCTGCTCGTCTTCTTCACCATCCGGCTGGCCCGGCGGCTGTCGCGCTCGACGCTGGTCGGCGCGGTGGCGGGGCTGCTGCTCACCTTCGACGGGCTGGCGTTCGTCATGAGCCGCCTCGCGCTGCTCGACATCTTCCAAGCGACGTTCGCCGTCGCTGCCGTCGCGGCGCTGGTAGCCGACCGCGACTGGTTCAGGAACAAGCTGGCCGACCATCTCGAGCGCCGCCAACTCCCGGACCTTGAGGGCCGCTTCGGCCCGCTCCTGCTGTGGCGGCCGTGGCGCGTCGCCGCCGGTGTCCTCTTCGGCGCGGCCTGCGCGGTGAAGTGGAACAGCGTCTTCATGATCGCGGTCTTCGGCATCCTCGTCGTCGTCTGGGACCTGGGCGCGCGGCGGCTGGCCGGCGCCGGCAGGAGCCAGTACTGGTCGCTGCTGATCGACGCCCCGGCCGCGTTCGTGCAGCTGGTGGTCGTCGCCGTCCCCGTCTACTTCGCGTCCTGGTGGAGCTGGCTGGCCACCGACGGCGGCTACTACCGCGGGTGGGGCTCCGAGAACCCCGACGACCCGCTTGTGACGCGCTTCGGCCCGGACCTCGGCGCCCTCCTCAAGTACCACCTCGAGGCGTACAACTTCCACACCGGCGACGGCATGATGGTCGACGCGACGCACCCGTACGAGGCGCACCCCGCGGGGTGGCTGCTGATGCTGCGGCCGACCGGCATCGAGGCGGTTAACGACATCCAGCCCGGCGATGACGGCTGCACCGCCGCGGCCGGGACCTGCCTGCGGGTCATCACGACCATGGGCACCCCGTTGCTGTGGTGGGCGGCGCTCGCGGCCATCGTCGTCGCGCTGTGGTGGTGGCTGATCGGGCGCGACTGGCGCTTCGGCGTCCCCCTGCTGGCCATCGCGTCAACCTGGCTTCCGTGGTTCCGCTTCGCCGACCGCCCGCTGTTCTTCTTCTACACGATCATGATCATCCCGTTCAGCTGCATCGTCCTTGCGATGGCGCTCGGCAAGCTGCTCGGCCCCGCGCATCACCCGCTGCGGCGGTTCCGGGCCATGGTCGTCGGCATCGTCGTCGCCGTCGTGATCTTCAACTTCGCGTTCATCTACCCGATCCTCACCGCCGACATCCTCACCCGCGCCGAGTGGATGTGGCGGATGTGGCTGGGCAACGCCTGGATCTGACCTACCGCTCGTTGAGCCGGGCCTCTGGCGCGAAGCGCCCAGGCCCGCGTCGAAACGCCCGTGACCCGAACGCGCGCAGCCTGCTGATCGGCGGGAGGGAGCCGGCGCCGTCGGCCATCAGCTCGGCCAGGTACCAGCCGCTGGCGGTGCCGTTCATCAGCTCGCCGCGGCCGTTGCCGCGCGCGTAGAACCCGCCCGGGATGGCCGAGGCGCCGACGACGGGGCGGCCGTGATCGCTGGGGTCGATGGCCAGGCGGCCCACCTCGACCTCCGTGGCGCCCAGCTCGGCCTCACACCAGGCACTCAGTTCGTCGGTGGCCCGGTCGATGCGCGCGCCCGCGCTCTTCTGCCCGAGCACGAGCGCATGGTCGCCGACCGGGCGCACCAGCCACGCCGTCGCCGCGGCGCGCAGCGTCACCTCCCGCAGCAGCCGCGCAGGCGCGCAGCGCACGACCGGCACCCACTGGGCGGGGGCGACGCGGGCGGCGCGGCCCCACGGGCTGACGCCAAGCGTGTCGACGACGGCCTTGCCGGAGACGGTGCCGACGTCGCGGATCCAGGCCAGGTTGTTGCGGAAATGCACCCGGGTCAAGCCCTCGCGGCGCGTCAGGTGGGCGACCGTCACGCCGTGCACGACGTTGGCCCCGGCCGCCACGGCGGCGGCCCGCAGCGCCTGCGCATGCGCCGTCGGGTCGATGGCGTAGGCGGGGGTGTGGATGGCCACGCCGTCGGGCGAGACGCGCAGCTCGGCGTCGTTCCCGGCCTCGCGGTAGAGCTCGACGATGCGGCGCGACTCGGTCTCGTCGCCACCGGGGAGGGACAGGTCGCGCAGCGTCACGTGCTCGTGCCCCGGGGAGATCTCGCGGATCTCCTCGATGCCCGCCATGTTTCGGCGGACGTGCTCGCGGGCGGCCTCGACGCCGTAGGCGTGGGCCATGTTCGCGATCGTCGACGCGTGCCCGACGGCGGCCACCCCGTGCCCGATGGCGGCGCTCTCCGCCTCGCGGTTGGGGTCGAGGACGACGACGTCGTAGCCGCGCTGGGCAAGCCGACGCGCCACGGTGAGCCCGGCCACCGTGGCCCCTAGCACCAGCACGTCGTGCGCCATGGCTCCACCATATCGGCGTGCGACAAGGCCCGCGACGGCCGGGGCCGGCATAGGGCACACCGGTGTGCGGCCGGGCGCGGCCAGGAAGTAGAGTGCCGCCGACGAAAGGACGCCCATGTGGACGCTGCATAACAACGGAGTGCTCGAGCCGGACGCGGTGGTGAAGCCCACGGAGCGGCTGAGCTGGGGACGCACCATTGGGCTCGGCGCCCAGCACGTGGTGGCGATGTTCGGCGCCACGTTCGTGTTCCCGCTGTTGATGGGCTTGAACGCCCAGCTCGCGGTCATGATGTCGGGCGTCGCGACGCTGATCTTCCTCTTCGCCGTCAAGCACCGCGTGCCCAGCTACCTGGGGTCGTCGGCGTCGTTCGTCGGCGTCTCGACGGCGATCTACGCGGCCGGCGGCAACCCCGCCGACCTCACGGGAGCGCTGTTCGTCGTCGGCGTCACCCTGTTCATGGTTGGCCTCATCATCCACTTCGCGGGCGCCCGGGTGATTCACCGCGCGCTGCCGCCGGTGGTGACGGGAGCCGTCGTGATGCTGATCGGCTTCAACCTGGCGCCCGTGGTGGCCACGGTCTACTTCCCGGTCGACCCCTGGATGGCGTTCGTCGTCATGCTGATCGTCGTGGCGCTGTCGATCGGCCTGCGCGGCTTCCTCGGCCGCATCGCCATCTTCCTTTCCCTCGTCGTGGGCTACGCGCTCAGCTGGATCGTGGATCTGGTCTCGGGGCCGCTGACCACCGCCGACGGCGCCAAGACCCCGCGCGTCGACTGGTCCGGCGTGGCCTCCGCCGACTGGTTCGGCCTGCCCCCGGTCACCGACCTCGCCACCTGGGTCCACGGCAGCACCGCCAACGTCGTCGGCCTGCACCTTCCCCACTTCAGCTTGGGCGCCATCATCATCGCGCTGCCCGTGGTCATCGCCCTGATCGCGGAGAACACCGGCCACGTGAAGGCCGTCGCGGAGATGACCAAGGAGGACCTCGACCCGCTCATGGGCAAGGCCATCGCCGCCGACGGCGTGGGATCGATGATCGCGACCGCGGTCGGCGCCGGCCCCACAACCACCTACGCGGAGAACATCGGCGTCATGGCCGCCTCGCGCGTGTACTCGACGGCGGCCTACGTCGTCGCGGCCATCGTCGCCATCCTGTTCGGCTTCTCGCCGAAGTTCGGCGCGGTCATCTCGGCCACCCCGTCGGCTGTCCTCGGCGGCATCACGGTGGTGCTCTACGGCATGATCGGCCTGCTTGGCGCGAAGATCTGGCGCGAGAACAACGTCGACTTCGGTAACCCGCTGAACCTGATCCCCGCCGCAGCCGGCATCATCATCGGCGTCGGCAACGTGTCGGTCCCGCTTGGCGAGTTCCAGCTGGGCGGCATCGCGCTGGGCACCATCGTCGTCATCGGCGTCTACCACCTGGCGCGGCTCATCGCCCCGCACCAGATGAAGGCCGAGGCCGACGGCGCAACGCTGATCTACGACGCCCCCGGCATCTACACCGAAGACGACGAGCCCCGGACGAACGGCTGATCCTCGCCCGACACGTTCCGCGGATGAGCGGCATCCAATGCCGCGAGCGGGCTACGGTTGCGCCGTGGACGAACTCGAGCAGGCATTCCGGGAGGCCATGGCGCGCGTCACCGCGCCAGTGACCGTCATCACCACCTGCGTGGACGGCGCGCCGTCGGGTACGACGGTGTCGGCCTTCGCGTCGCTGTCGATCTGCCCTCCGATGGTGGTGTTCGCGCTCGACAACCGCGGAGGCATGATCGAGCGGCTGCGCACGGCCGGCCGGGCGGGGATCAACATCCTGTCCGGCGACCAGGCGGAGATCGCCAAGCGGTTCGCGCGCCGCGACCTGGCCGACCGCTTCGCAGGTCTCCCCTGGCACGACGACCACCACCTCCCCCGCTTCGACGGCGTCGCCGCCTGGCTGCGCTGCGAGCGCCTCACGTTCGAGCCGGGCGGCGACCACACCATCGTGCTTGGCACCGTCGCCGAGGCGGTCAGCGTCGACGCCCCCTCGTTGGCGTATCACATGCGCCAGTTCCGGAGCCTCTGACAACCGCTGGCACAATGGTCGCCATGACCAACGATCCGTACGCCGTCGACCGCGAGCCTCCCGAGGACACCCCGGTAGCGGGTCCGACGTTCGTCGCGCCGGCTCCTCAGCCGGTCGCCCCGGCCCCCGTGGCGTCGCAGGAGCTGCGGTACGCCCCCGCCGCGCGGGCCTACGAGTTCGGCGCGCCGAACTTCGACCCGCAGAACTACGACGCCCCGCTCACCCACGGCTACCAGCCCAACCCGCAGCAGCAGGCGGCGCGGTTCTACCAGGCGCCCGGCTACGGGGCGGACCAGAATCACCCGGCGGTGCACCTCGCACCGCTCACCTCTTGGTATGGCCGCCCGCTGATCGACGACCCGAACGGCCCCGACGCCCCGCTCAAGGGCGCGAACCCCGTGGAGGCCTACGTGCGGTTCTGGAGGCGCGGCTTCACCTTCAGCGGGCGCGCGAGCAGGGCCGAGTACTGGTGGGCGGGCCTCGCGAACATCCTCGTGTTGTTCAGCGGAGCCATCGTCACGGCGATCGTGTCGAGCGTCTCCAACGGCGCGGCCGACGGCGTCGGCATCCTCGTCGGCCTCTACTTCCTTGCCGCCCTCATCCCTAGCATCGCGGTGACGGTGCGGCGGCTGCACGACACCAACAACGGCGGGGGGCTGGCCGCGCTCGCGCTGATCCCCTACCTCGGCTCGCTGATCGTCGCGATCCTCTGCATCTTCGACAGCAAGCCCGGGGGCGCCCGCTTCGACCAGATCAACCGTCCCTAACCGCTCCTTGAGCCGGCTGCATCGACGACGTCGACCGCTGCTGCGTCGAAGGGCCTCGCGCCCGGTGCAGGGACCTTACCCAGATCCTCGGACCGTGCGCGAGACCTTTC
>CAYVWO010000014.1:0-9723 GCA_964455495.1 uncultured Tessaracoccus sp. | reverse complement strand
GAGGATCACTCCTCGCGCTGGAACGACATCGTCGCGGCGTAGAGGCCGGACTCTGAGGGCCACCGGGAGGTGATCGCCTTCAGGCGGGTGTAGAACTTCACGCCCTCCGGGCCGTGGATGTGGGTGTCGCCGATCAGCGAGGCCTTCCAGCCGCCGAAGGAGTAGTAGGCCACCGGGGTCGGGATCGGGACGTTCACGCCGACCATGCCGGCGTCGACGTCCAGCTGGAAGCGACGCGCGGTGCCGCCGTCGTTGGTGAAGATGGCCGCGCCGTTGCCGAACGGGGACGAGTTGACCAGCTCGATGGCCTCCTCGTAGGTGTCGGCGTGCACGACGGTGAGGACCGGGCCGAAGACCTCCTCGCAGTAGGCCTTGCACTCGAGCGGGACGTCGTCGAGGATCGTCGGGCCGACCCAGAAGCCGTCCTCGTAGCCCTCCACCGTGAGCCCGCGGCCGTCGCGCACGACGGTGGCGCCGGCCTCCTCGGCCTCGTTGATCCAGTCGGTGATGCGCTGCTGGTCCTTCTTGGTGATGACGGGGCCCATGTTCACGCCCTTGTCGAGGCCGTAGCCGACCTGGATCTTGTCCGCGTGCTTCTTGACCATCTCGGCGAGCTTCGGGCCGATGCCGCCGACGGCGACGACGACGGGCAGCGCCATGCAGCGCTCACCCGCGGCGCCGAAGGCCGCGGCGGAGATGTGGCCGGCGGCGAAGTCGAGGTCGGCGTCGGGCATCACGATCGCGTGGTTGTTCGCGCCGCCGAGCGCCTGGACGCGCTTGCCGGTGGCGGTGCCCTTCTCCATGACGATCTCGGCGACCGGGGTGGACCCGACGAACGAGATGGCGTCGATGCCGGGGTGCTCCAGCATGTCGGTGACCATGTGACGGGTGCCGGAGAGGACGTTGAACAGGCCGTCGGGCAGGCCGGCCTGCTTGTAGAGGTCGGCCATCAGCAGCGATGCGGTAGGGGTCGGGCTGGCGGGCTTCAGGATGAACGCGTTGCCGGTGGCGAGGGCTACCGGGTGCATCCACATCGGGACCATGACGGGGAAGTTGAACGGGCAGATGCCGGCGACGACGCCGACGGGCTGGCGCACGGTGTGGATGTCGACGCCGGTCGCGATGTCGAAGGAGTACTCGCCCTTCAGCGCGGCGTTGATGCCGCACGCGAAGTCGAGGGTCTCGCGGCCGCGCTGGATCTCACCCAGGGCGTCGCCGTAGTCCTTGCCGTGCTCGTTGACGATCGACTTCGCCAGGGCGTCCTGGTTCGCGAGGACCAACTCGCGCATCTTGAACATGATCGCGGTGCGCTTGGCAAGCGAGACCTTGGCCCACTTCTTCTGGGCCGCGCGGGCCACGGCGACGGCGTGGTCGAGGTCGGCCTTGCTCGCGGCGAGCAGCTCGGCGTCTACCTTGCCCGTCGCCGGGTTCTCGACGGGGATCCGCCCCGCCGGCTCGCCCTCGTACGGGGCTCCGTCGATCCAATGCGTGATGGTCTGGGTCATGCCCACTGCCTTCCTGTCCTGTTGCAGCTTCGCTACCGGGTCATTTGTATAGACAATAACACCGCGGAAAGGCCTGTTCAAGCCCGCCCAAGTGGCAATCTCGCCGCATTTGTCAGGTGAAAGCGTCGCGGCGGCACGCTCGGCCGCTAGGCGCTCGTCGGCGGCGGACCCGACGAGGAGCGCACGACCAAGCGGGCGGGGACGACGACCTCCTCGACCGGGAGGCTGGGGTCACCCATCCTGCGCAACAGGGCCTCGCCGCAAGCGACGCCGACGTCGAAGCCGCGGTTGTCCACCGTCGTGAGGTCGAGGAACCGGCTGCGGGCGAGCTGCGAGTTGTCGTACCCGACGAGCGACACGTCGCCGGGAACCGAGCGTCCGGCCTCGCGCAGCGCCGCCCGCACCCCGAGCGCCATGGTGTCGTTGGCGGCGAGGATCGCGGTGACCTCGGGATGCCTGCGCAGCAGCTCGACCCCGCCCGCGTAGCCTCCCTCCTCGTTGGTCGGGTTGCGCTCGCCTGCGTGGCGCGCGGGCTCGCCGAGCCCCTCGACGGCGCGAAGATACGCGTCGAGGCGGTGCCGGGCCGCGCCGCCGACGCCGGTGACGTGCCCGATCGCGCGGTGCCCGAGCTCGACGAGGTGGCCGAACGCGAGTGCAACGCCGTGCGCCTGATCGCCGAACACCCGGTCGGCGCCCTCCGCCACGTTGAGCCGGGTGCCCTCGATCACCGTCGGGACTCCCGGACGAGGAAGGTCGTGGCTCATCTCGGCCGCGATCAACAGCGCGTCGACCTGCGCGTCGAGGAAGCCCTCGACCGCGTTCACGAAGACCCCGCCGAGGGTGTAGTTCTCCTGCACCGCGACCCGGAAGCCGCGCGGGCCCAACACGGTGCGCACCCCGGCGAGCACCTCGACGAACGACGGGTTGGAGAAGTCGTCGATCACCAGGCCGACGGTGTGCGTGCGCTCCGCGGCCAGGTTCGACGCCGCCCTGCTGCGCCGATACCCCAGCTTCTCGATGGCGGCGCGCACCGCCTCCCGCTTCCCGTCGCTCACCAGCTCCGAGTCGTTCAGCACGAGCGAGACCAGCGACTTGGACACGCCGGCCTCCCGGGCGACGTCGTAGATCGTCGGCCGGGGCGCTCCGTGCCTGCTTCCCATGATCCTCCTCGTGCATCTTTTCACGGCATCTCAACCCGCCGTTGACAACCCCTGCGAGGGACAGTACCTTTGAACTACTTGGAGCGCTCCAAGTACATCGAGGAGGATGAAACGATGACTATCGGCGTCGCCGTTATCGGCGCGGGGATGGCGGGCAAGGCGCACGCCGCCGCCTACCGAACCGCGCCCACCCTGTACTCCCCGACGCTGCCGGAGGTGCGCTGCGTCGCCATCGGGGACATCAACGCGGAGCTCGGCGCCGAGACCGCCGCGCGCTACGGGTTCGAACGTTCGGTGACCGACTGGCGCGAGATCGCCGCCGATCCCGCCGTCGACGCGGTGAGCGTCGTCGTCGCGAACAGCCTCCACCTGGAGATCGTGAGGGGCCTGCTCGATGCGGGCAAGCACGTCCTGTGCGAGAAGCCGCTCAGCGACACCATCGAGTCCGCCCGGGAGATGGCGCGGCTCGCGGAGGAGTCCGACGCCATCGCCCGGATCGGCCTCACCTACACCCGCCAGCCTGGGCTGGCCGCGATCAAGCAGTGGATCGACGACGGAACCCTCGGCCGCGTGCTGCACGTCAGCGCCCGCTACTGGTGCGACTACAGCTGCTCGCCGAAGGCCCCCATGAGCTGGCGCTACCGCGGCCCCATGGGCTCCGGAGCGCTGGGCGACATCGGCAGCCACCTCACCTATCTCTCGGAGTTCGTCTGCGGCCCGATGCGAGCGGTGAGCGGCGGCACCTTCAAGACCGTCATCGCCGAGCGCCCGCTCCCGCTCGGCGCCGTCGTCGGCCACGGCCACGCCGCGGTCTCCGACACCTACGAGCCCGTGACCAACGACGACTACGCCTCCTTCACCGCCGACTTCGACGGCTGCGCGGGCGCGATCGAGGTGTCCCGGGTGGCGGCCGGCTACCCGAACGGGCTGAGCATCGAGGTGTTCTGCGAGAACGGCGCCGCCGGCTTCCACCAGGACCGCCCCTCGCAGGTGCGGCTGTACCTGAACGACGATCGGCCCGGCACCAACGGCTACCGCACGGTCAACCTGGGCTCCGACCACCCCTACCTCGCGGGCGGCATGGCCATGGACGTCTCCGGCGTCGGGTTCGGCCAGAACGAGGGCTTCGTCTTCCAGGCGCGGGCCTTCCTCGAGGAGATCGCCGGGATCGACGAGTCGGCCTCGCTCCCCCGCAACGCGACGTTCGCCGACGGCATCCACAACATGGAGATTCTTGCCGCGGTGGCCGAGTCCGCCGCCAACGAAGGAAGGAAGGTGACGCTGTGAGACTCGGCGTCTACAACGCGATCCTGCACGACCGTTCGCTGGAGGACGCGCTCGCGGTGATCGCCGACCTCGGGCTCGAGGGCATCGAGGTCAACTCGGGCGGCTTCCTGCCGCCGGTGCACATCCCGGAGATCGCCGAGATCGCCGCCGACCCCGCGGCAGCCAGGAGGTACCTGGCCCGGTTCGAGGGCACGGGCGTGTCGCTCGCCGGCTTGAACTGCAACGGCAACCCGCTGCACCCGAACCCGACGATCGGCGCCAGGCACGCCGACGACATCCGCACCTCCATCCGTGCCGCCGCCACCCTCGGCCAGGACCGCGTCGTCACCATGTCCGGCCTCCCCGGCGGGGAGCCCGGCGCGACTCGCCCCAACTGGGTCGTCAACGCGTGGAACTCCGCCGCGCTGGACGCGCTGGACTACCAGTGGGAGATCGCCGCCGCCTTCTGGACGGAGATCGACCAGCTGGCCAAGGACCACGGCGTGAAGGTCGCGCTGGAACTGCACCCGCAGAACCTGGTGTTCAACACCCGAGACGTCCGAAAGCTCGTCGAGCTCACCGGCGTGACTCACGTCGGTGTCGAGCTGGACGCCTCGCACCTGTTCTGGCAGCAGGCCGACCCGATCGCCGTGGCCCGAGACCTCGGGCCGCTGATCTTCCACGCCGCCGCGAAGGACGTGCGGATCAACACCGAGCACGCCCGGCTCAACGGCGTCCTCGACAACGGGTTCCGCCGCCTCTCCCCCGACGAGCCGCGCACCAACCTGGGCGGCGACGAGTGGGCCAACGAGTGGCCGAAGGACTCGTCGTGGGACTTCGTCGCCCTGGGCAAGGGCCACGACACGCAGTACTGGGCGGAGTTCATCAGGGCGCTCGCGGAGATCGACCCGGACATGTGGCTGAACATCGAGCACGAGGACACCGAGCTGGGCCGCGTCGAGGGCCTCGAGGTCGCCGCGGCGGTCCTGAACGAGGCCCGCACGATCGCCGCCTAGCAGCTCGACACACGATCCGTCAGCCTCTCACCCTCACGATTCGCGCACCTGTTCAAGACGGAGACGGGGAGGACGCCGCAACGCTTCGTCTCCGAGGTCCGGCTCCGCGAGGCGGCGACGCTGGTCGCGATGACGACCATGCCCATCGCCGACGTCGCGACCGCCGTCGGCTACGCGTCGGCCTTCCACTTCTCGTCGGCCTTCCGCACAAGGCACGGCGTCAGCCCCCGCACCTATCGCACGGGCCACGCCCGCCCCGTCACCCGCGACGCCTGAACCGGAAATTGTCAGACCTGCGAGAGACAATGCGAAAATGAGAATGACGAGCAGCCCACAACAGCCAAGTTCCGGGCAACAAAAATGCCCCGGCGCGGCGACCACATCAGCGGCCTCGTCCGGGGCTTACTCAAGTAATACTACATCACCCCAGCCCGGAGCACCAGAAACGTTAGCCCGCGTCGCCGAGCTGACCCGCCTGCTGCACACCGACCGCCTCGCGACATATGTCAGGGCGTGCCACGGCGACAACAGCCAGGCCCTCCGGCTCTACTCGTGGAATGTCGAGATCGCCTCAGCGTTCTGGGGCAGCTTCAACGTCCTCGAAGTCACGCTCCGCAACGCGATCCACGCCGAACTCAGCAATCTCGCCGGCCGCGACGACTGGTGGAACACCCCGATCGGGCTCCACCAGTTCGAGCAAAGACGCATCCACGACGCCACTAGCGCGGCGCATCGCGCCAGAGGGACAGCGATCCTTCCTGGACACGTAGTCGCCGAGCTCAGCTTGGGGTTCTGGATCGGCCTCCTTGCGAACAAGTACCACCAGCGGCTCTGGGCACCGACACTACACACCGCGTTTCCGCACCTCGCAGGACCACGGCGCGAGTTGCACCGCAAGCAGGAGTCGCTACGTAAGCTCCGAAACAGAATCGCTCATCACGAACCGATCGTCTCCCGAGACCTCGCCGCAGACCACGACCGGCTGCTCGACGTCCTCGGAGCAATCTCCCCTATCGCCGTGGATTGGGTGAAGCAGAACTCCCGGGTCCCCCAGGCCATCGCCCGACGCAACGACGTGCTCGTTGGAAAGCAGCGCACCGTGTTCTAGGCAGCAGGCACATGCACAACGCTGGCTATACAGCCAGCCCTGCGCCTATTTCGCAGGCCTGGCTGTATAGCCAGGGTTGCGCGGCAAGACAAGAGAAGGGCGGCCCCGAGGGGCCGCCCTTCCGTGTTCCGCCGCGGGCTGCTCGACGATCAGCTGTTGTAGGTGACCGGTCCGTCGACCCGGGGCACGTCGTGCCACGGACCGTCAGCGGCGGAACGCATTGCGGCTTCATCGACCTCGGCCGCGGACCAGCAGTCGGCCGCCGACGGCGCGATCTGTATACCCGTGAGGACCGACTCGATGAACTGGGCTGCCTCGATCGTCTTCATGTCGTCGTAGCCCATGGAGGTTCCGGCGCTCGGCTGGAACGTGCTGAAGTAGGGGAAGTTCGCGCCGGCCATCACCCGCGTGTAGCCGGGGAACTCGTTGCCGCGGCCGATGCACAGCTGGAGGTCGTTCATGTACTCGAAGTTCCAGCGCAGCGAGCCCTCGCTGCCGTACACCTCGACGACGTACTCGGCCCGCGGCCCCACCGCGACGCGGCTGGCCTCGAAGCTCGCGACGACGCCGCCCTCCAGACGCGCGAGGATGCCGATGTAGTCCTCGTTCTCCACCGGCCCCTTCTCGTCGGACAGCTCGTAGCCCGAGTGACCGACGCCGACCTTCGCCGGGATCGGGCGCTCGGTGATGAACTGGCCCGTCGCGGCGGTGACCGACTCGACGCGGCCGACGAGGTACTGGACGAGGTCGACGCCGTGGCTCATCAGGTCGCCGATGACGCCGCTGCCACCCGTGGTGCGGCTGTCGCGCCAGGTGAGCGGGCCGTCGGGCGACGCGGCGTAGTCCGCGATCAGCCAGCAGCGCACGTTGTAGAGCCTGCCGATCCTGCCCTCGCGGATGATCTCGCGGGCCTTCTCGAGGGCGGGGGTGTGCCGGTAATTGAAGCCGACCGAGGTGACCACACCGGCCGCGGCCGCCGCCTGGGCGATGTCCCTCGACTGGCCGGCGCTCACGCCCATCGGCTTCTCGATCCAGAACGGCTTGCCCGCCGCGGCGGCGGCGAGGGCCACCTCGCGGTGCAGGAAGTTGGGCGAGCAGATGGAGACGACGTCGACCTCTGGGTCGTTGATCACGTCGCGGTAGTCGACGACGGCGCGGCGGAAGCCCAACTCCTTGACGGCGGCCTCGCGGGTGGCCTCGACAGGGTCGCAGGCGCTGACCAGCTGGACGTCGACGTCCAGCCCGGGGAAGCGCTCCTTGATGCCCCGGTACCCGCGGGAGTGCAGCCGGCCCATCCAGCCGAGGCTGATGACGCCGACACCGATGGTGCGTCCACGCATAAGGTCTTCCCTTTCGTCGTGCCCTCTCCTGCGAGGCGCCACGGATGCTGTGCTCGACCCAACATAACACGGAATGCTGGACAAAGCTGCACCGTTCCAGCGTTTTCGTTGTATGCTCACCGCGGGGCGCCAAATGGTCGCCCTCGAATGCCATTGACAGGACAAATGGCAAGGCCTAGCCTGGCCTCACCGAAGCCCATCGCAGCGCTTGAAAGGACTCGCCGTGGACAACACATCCAAGGCACGCAACACCGATCCCCGCTACTCGAAGCTCACCATCGGGGTCTGTCCCGACCAGTGGGGCGTCTGGTTCCCCTGGGACGAGAAGCAGATCCCCTGGGACAAGGCCTTGGCCGAGATGGCCGAGGCCGGCTTCTCCGTCATGGAGACCGGGCCCTTCGGCTACTTCCCCACCAACCCGAAGCTGCTGAAGGCCGTCATGGACGCCTACGACTTCCGCGTCGTCGCGGGCACCGCGTGGGGCGTCCTCCACAAGGAGGAGGCCTGGCCGACGACCGAGGCGTGGTTCCGCCAGGTCGCCGAGACGCACGCCGCCGTCGGCGCCGAGTACATCGTCCACCTCCCCCCGATGTTCCGCGACGAGCACACCGGCGAGTTCACCGACGTGCGCCATCTCGACGGCGCGGCATGGGACCTCTACGTGGACAACGCGAACAAGCTGGGCAGGATCATGAAGGACGACTACGGCCTTCAGATGGTGCTGCACCCGCACGGCGACTCGCACATCGAGACCCGCGAGGACATCGACCGCATCTTCCAGGCCACCGACCCCGAGTACGTGGGCTTCTGCCTCGACACCGGCCACATCGTCTACGGCATGGCGGACAACATCGACCTCATCAAGGACTACCCGGAGCGCATCTCCTACGTCCACATCAAGGCCATGGACCCGAAGCTCGTGAAGCAGGCCCACGACGAGGACTGGCCGTTCGTCAAGGCCGTGCACGCCGGCTGCTCCGTCGCGCCGCCCGAGGGCGAGCCCGACATGCCGACGCTGATCGAGGCGCTCGCCGACCTCGACAAGGAGCTGTACGTGATCTGCGAGCAGGACATGTACGGCTGCGACCCGGCCTACCCGGCACCCAACGCCGCCAAGGTTCGCGAGTACCTGGCCTCCATCGGCCTCGGCCTCGCCTGATCGGAAAGGGAGTACGCACATGACTCTTCGCATCGGAATGATCGGCCCCGGCGGCATGGGCCGGGCGCACATCGAGCGCATCCACACCGTCATCTCCGGCGGCCGGGTGACTGGCGTCTCCGACGTCAACGCGGACAACGCGGCGGCCGTCGCCGAGCAGATCGGCGGGACGGCGTACGCCTCCAGCGCCGACCTGATCAACGCCGCCGACATCGACGCCGTGATGATCTGCAGTTACGGGCCCGCCCACGAGGTCGACGTGATCGCCGCCGTCGAGGCCGGCAAATACGTGTTCTGCGAGAAGCCGCTCGCCCCCACCGCAGACGCCTGCGTCCGCATCATGGAGGCCGAGCAGAAGGCGGGCAAGAGGCTCGTCACGGTCGGCTTCATGCGTCGCTTCGACGCCTCTTACCAGGAGATGAAGCAGATCCTCGACTCCGGTGAGATCGGCGAGGCGCTCATGGTGCACAACGCGCACCGCAACCCGACGGTGCCCGAGTCCTACACCTGGGACATGGCCATCAACGACACGGCGATCCACGAGATCGACACCATGCGCTGGCTGTTGGGCGAGGAGTTCGTATCCGCCCGCGTCGACAAGCCGAAGAAGACCTCCAACCGGTTCCCGCACCTGCAGGATCCGCTGGTGCTGATACTCACCACCGAGTCCGGCGTGCGCGTCGACGACGAGGTGTTCGTCAACTGCCAGTACGGCTACGACATCCAGTGCGAGCTGGTCGCCGAGGAAGGGCTCGTCCGCCTGGGCGACCAGGAGCTGGTGCACCGCGCCGACAAGGCCGGCCGCCACAACCGCCTCACGATGGACCACAACCAGCGCTTCGGCGCGGCGTTCGTCACCGAGGTGCAGCAGTGGATCACCGCGGTGGGCGAGGACCGGCACACCGGCTCGTCGTCGTGGGACGGCTACGCCGCCGCGGTCGTGTGCGACGCCGGCGTGCAGGCGCTCACCGCCGACGGCGAGGTCGCCATCTCCATGATGGACAAGCCGGCGCTCTACGCCTGAGACCGAAGGAGGAGACACATGGTGAAGATCCTGCTCGACCCGTCGATGTACCACCCCCACCTCACGGTGGCGGAGGAGCTGCAGAAGGCCGCCGACCCCCGGTACCACTACATCGAGCTGTCCCCGCGGGCCGACTCCCACGAGT
>CAYVWO010000013.1:3896-17586 GCA_964455495.1 uncultured Tessaracoccus sp. | reverse complement strand
CCTGTTCGGGCTGCCTCTCGCGCAACGCTTGGTGGGCCAGGCGCAGCGCCGTCGACCAGCCGACGACGACCGCGGTGACGAGCGCCGCTGAACCCAGCACCCGTCGCGCCGTCAGCCAGGGCGACAGCCGGCCGCGGCGGATCGGCTGCTCGACCAGGTGATAGGAGGCGATGGCGCACGCGAGCGTCGCCGCGAGGGCGACCGCCGCCGGCCCCGGCCGGAACTCCTCGCGGTGCGCGACGCCCAGCCACACGCTCCACGGCCAGTGCCAGATGTAGAGGCCGTAGGAGATCCTGCCGAGGTACGCCACCGGCGCCCAGCCCAGGGCGTGCGCGACGGCCGTCCCCGGCCCGGCGAGCAGGCCAGCGATCAGGGCGGCGACGGCGAGGCTCAACGCCAACGCGCCGCCGCGGAAGTAGAAGGGGCTCGGCCCCGCGAGGAAGGGCAGCGTCGCCGCCGCACCCGCCACCCCGACGGCCGCGAGCACCCGTGCACGGCGCGCACACCAGTCCCTCGCCGTGGCCCGGCTCAACGCGATCGCGAGCAGCGCTCCCAGCAGCGGCTCGAACGCCTTGGCGTCGGTGCCCATGTAGGCGCGGTCCGGGGAGGCCGGGTCGTAGAGCAGGGCGAGCGCCAGCGCCGACGCCGCGATCAGCAGGACGGCGAGCGCGCCCAGCCACGCCACCGACCGATCGGCGCGCCCCGCCCTGCGGGCCAGCACCGCCGTCGCCCCGATCAGCAGCGGCCAGGCGAAGTAGAACTGCTCCTCGACGGCGAGCGACCACATGTGCAGCAGGAGCGACGGCGTGCCGTCGGAGGCGAAGTAACTGCCCGACCCCATGAAGTGCCAGTTGCCGACGTACAGCGCGGTCCAGAACACGTCCCAGGAGGCCGCCGCGCGCCGGTGCAACGGCAGGAGATACGTCGCGTAGGCGAGCACCACGAGCAACGCCAGCGCCGCGGCGGGCAGCAGCCGCGTGAACCGGCGCCGCCAGAAGCTCGCATACCCGGGCCGCCCGTCGCGCTCGACGTCGCGCAGCAGGCCCGCGGTGATGAGGTAGCCGGAAAGAACGAAGAAGACGTCGACTCCCGCGAAGCCGAGGCCCATGCCCGGAACGCTGAGATGGAACGCGATGACCAGCCCGACGGCGGCCGTGCGCACCCCGTCGAGGCTCGGCACATAGGCCGGGGACGTCAGCGTGACTCCCGCTCGCCGTAGACCCACGGCGCGACCGGGCGGCCGCCGAGCCAGGCGCGCCACACCTCGGCGATCACGAAGGGGACAAGGGCCGCGCCGACGGCCCACCGCGTCACGATCCGCAGCGGCAGCTCGGTGGTCAGCGGGACGAAGGGCGGCTCGCCGACCCTGCTGTCCTCGCGTGAGGCGCAGGCGTCCAGTTCGCGCCCGTTGACGACGACCTTCGCCCAGGTGTGTCCCGCGAGCCACCACGGGTACCCGAAGCCGCGCACGCGTGCGGCGTGCACGAGGCGGGCTTCGAACCCCAGCCCGCGCAGGACCAGCAGCAGGACGGTGTTGTACTGGTGCGACCAGCCGCGATGCGCGGCCAGCGAGCGCCCCGGCGGCTCGCCGAGGTGCCACAGCGAGTGCGTCGGGTACGCCCTCGCCACCCGCGCGATGGCCTCGTCGGCCAGGGCCGCGCCGACGAGGCCGGTGGCCCGGCACTCCGCGATCAGCCCGTCGACGGTGTCCGGCCCGTCCGCGCGGGTGGGCGGCGGCGCCATCACCCAGACGGGCACCAGCGCGGCGCCGACGGCGAGCGGCAGAATCCAGCGCAGCCTCATGACTCTCCCCTCCTGCGGGCGAATCCCCGCAGCGATCGGTACGGGATCTCCTCGGAAAGCTGGTGGTGCAGCGCCAACATCTGGTCGATGGTGCGCCGCCACGGGTACTGCTCCGCCCGCGCCCGCGCCGCCGCGCGCAGCTCGGGGCCGAGCCTGGGCAGCAGGGTCTCGACGGCGTCGGCCAGCGACGCGGGGTCGGGCCGACCGGCGGCCCCCGACGTCGCGTCGACCAGCTCGTGCGCTCCCCCGCGGTTGGAGGTCACCACCGGGGTGCCGCAGGCCAGCGCCTCCAAAACCGCCAATCCGAAGGTCTCGGCCGGGCAGACCGACAGCGAGATGTCGGCGGCCGCGATCCGCTTGGCCACCTCGGGCCGCCCCGCGACGAAGCCGTGGAAGGACACGGGGGCGTCGCCCGCGGCGGCCTGGAGCTCCGCCTGGTCCGGCCCCGTCCCGTAGAGGTCGAGCCGCACCCGATGGCCGCGCCGGTGCAGCTCGGCGACCGTGGCGACGGCCAGCTGCGGGCTCTTCTCGTGCGAGAGGCGGCCGACGTAGCAGAACTTCAGCACGCCGTCGTCGGCCGGGCCGCCCGCCGACGGATGAAACGTCGCCAGGTCGACGCCCAGCGGCGCCAGCTCCAGCCGGGCTCCCGTCTCGGCGAACTCGTCCGCGGCGAACTGGCTGGTGACGACGACGGCGTCGAACTCCTTGGCCAGCCGCCGGTTCAGCGCGCCGACGGCGGCCTCCACCCCGAACGACCGCCGCGCCCACATCGCCAGCATGTCCGAGAGCCGCTCGTGGCTGAACAGGACGGAGCCGACGCTGCGTTTCGCCGCCCAGCGGCCCACCGGAGACAGCGTCCACTTGTCCGAGACCTCGACGCTGGTGGGCCGGAAGCGGTCGAGCACGTCCAGCGCCCGCCAGGGCTGGAAGATCATGCGGTACTGCTCGGACACCTTCGGAGCCCGCACGGATACCAGGATCCCGGCCTCGGACTCGACGACCTCGTCGCGCGCCCCCGGGAACACGAAGATGCGCGTGTGCCCGGCGTCGACGTAGCCCTGCCCGAGCTGCTCGACCACCACCTTCATGCCGCCCGACGTGGGGCCGACGAAGTTGGCCAGTTGGGCGATCCGCATGCGCCCCATCTAATCAGACCCCCACCCGCGCCAGCGGCCCGCGGGCTTCGTGACACCGCACCGAAACCTTCGGGAAACAACGAAGGCGGCGGGCGCGACTAGTCTGTCCCGCATGTCCGAGATCGACACGACCACCACCGAGGCGACGCCCAGCGAGGCGAACTCGCTCTCGGACCAGCTCCGCGCCGATGTGCGCCTGCTCACCACGCTGCTCGGACAGGTGCTGAGCGAGAGCGGCTCGAGCGGCCTGTTCGAGGACGTCGAGGCGCTGCGGCAGGCCACCATCGCTGCGCACCAGGACGACTCCCCCGAGGCCTTCGCCCGGGCCATCGAGATCGCCGAATCGTTCTCCGTCGAGCGGGCTGACGAGGTGGCGCGCGCGTTCACCGTCTACTTTCATCTGGTCAACCTCGCCGAGGAGTTCCAGCGCGTGCGCGCCGTCCGCGATGGGCAGCCCGAGAAGGGCGTGGACACCATCCCCGGGGCGTTCGCCCGGTTGGCCGAGGAGTTGGGCGACGACGCCGCCCGGGCCCGCCCGGCGAACCCGCGCTCCCATCCGGTGTTCACCGCCCACCCGCCCGAGGCGCGGCGCCGCGCCGTCGCTCCCCGCATCCGTCGGCTCGCGGCGCTGCTCGACGAGCGCACCGTCGCCGGGGCCGACCCCGCGGCGGGTCGGCGCATCCACCGCAGGCTCCTCGAGGAGATCGACACCCTCTGGCGAACAGCGCCGCTGCGCGCCACCCAGCCCGCGCCGGAGGACGAGGTCCGCTCGCTGATGACCATCTTCGACGAGACCCTCTACACCGCGCTGCCGCGGATGTACCGGTACGTCGACGACGCGCTGCAGCCGGGAGGGGCCGGCAGGAAACCGCCGCTGGTGAGGCCGTTCGTCCGCTTGGGTACCTGGGTCGGCGGAGACCGCGACGGGAACCCTTTCGTCACCCCATCGGTCACCATCAAGGCCGCGGCGATCGCCTCGGAGCATGTCCTTCTCGGCCTTGAGCACACCGCGACGATGCTCGCGCGCAGCATCACGCTCGATTCGGTCGCCACCCCTCCGTCCTCCGCGCTCACCGCGCTGCGGCGCAGCCTCTCCCTAGCCGACGAGCCGACCGCCGCGGCGTCGACGCTGAGCGCGCCGAACGAGCCGCACAAGCAGACGCTCGTGCTGATCGCCCGCCGAATCGCGGCGACGCGAACCCGCGACGCGGACCTCGCGTACGCGAACCCGGACGCGCTGATCAGAGACCTTCGCGTCGTCCAGGAGTCGCTGAGCGCGGCCGGCGCGCTCCGCCAGGCGTTCGGCACTCTGCAGACGCTGATCTGGCAGGTGGAGACCTTCGGCTTCCACCTGGCCGACCTCGAGGTCCGCCAGCACGCCGCGGTGCACGCCAAGGCGCTGGCCGAGTGCAAGGCGGTGCCGGGGCCGAAGTCGCCGAGGACGGCCGAGGTGCTGGATGTCTTCCACGCGATCGCCCAGACGCAGCGTAAGTACGGGGTGCGCGCGGCCGGGCGCTACATCGTGTCGTTCACCCAGTCCGCCGACGACCTCGCCGCGGTCTACAAGCTGGCGAAGCACTCCCAGGCTGACGTCGTGCTCGACGTCATTCCCCTCTTCGAGACGTTCGCCGACCTCCGCGCCGCCAGGGGCATCCTCGCCGAGGCCGTGCAACTCCCCGAGTTCGCGGCGCGCCTGGAGGAGACCGGAGGGAAGCTCGAGGTCATGCTCGGCTACTCGGACTCGTCGAAGGACGTCGGCCCGCTGGCGGCCAACCTCGCCCTCTACGACGCGCAGGTCGAGATCACCGAGTGGGCCGTGGAGAACGGCTACGAGCTGACGCTGTTCCACGGGCGCGGCGGCGCGCTGGGACGCGGCGGCGGCCCCACGAACACGGCGATCCTCGCGCAGCCCCCGCACTCCGTCGACGGCCGGTTCAAGCTGACCGAGCAGGGCGAGGTGGTCTTCGCCCGCTACGGCGACCCGACCATCGCGATGCGCCACATCGACCAGGTCGCCGCGGCCACCCTGCTCGCGGCCGCGCCGTCGATCGAGCGCCGCAACGTCGAGGCCGCGGAGAGGTACGCCGACGTCGCCGCCCAGCTGACGACGGCGTCGCGCGCCCGCTTCGACTCGCTGGTGAAGGCCGACGGCTTCGCCCCCTGGTTCGCCACCGTCACGCCCATGGAGGAGATCGGCCGACTCCAGCTGGGTTCGCGGCCGGCGCGGCGCGGGCTCTCCGTCGAGTCGCTCGAGGACCTCCGCGCCATCCCCTGGGTCTTCGCGTGGTCACAGGCCAGGATCAACCTCGCAGGCTGGTTCGGCCTCGGCAGCGCGCTGGAGGCCGTCGGCGACGTCGACCTGCTGAGCAGGGCCTACGAGGAGTGGCCGCTGTTCCGCACCGTCGTCGACAACGTCGGCATGAGCCTGGCGACGGCCGATCCGCGCATCGCGCGGCTGTACCTGGAGCTGGGCGACCGGCCCGACCTCACCGAACTCGTGCTCGAGGAAATGGAGCTGACCCGCGCCTGGCTGATCCGCATCGTCGGCGGCGAGGACCTCCTGGACAACCGCCCGGAGCTCCACACCGCCGTCCACCTGCGCAGCCCCTACGTCGACGTGCTCTCACTGCTCCAGCTCCGCGCGCTGCGCGTGCTGCGCTCCGACTCCCCCGACGGCGCCGGCTCCGACTGGGAGCACCTCCTGCTCCTGTCGGTCTCCGGCGTCTCGGCGGGCCTCCAGAACACGGGTTAGCCGGCGGCCACCGGCAGCCAGACACGCATCGTCGACGGGCCGCGGTTGGCCCAGTCGTGGTACGGGACGAGCGCGACCTCACCGATGTCGCGCGGGGCGCCAGCTTCGGCCGAAGTGTAGGGCCACGGGGCATCGACGGCGTCGCGCGCGCGGGCGCTCACCCACACGCGGCCGTCGCGCTCGACAGGCTCGCCCGTGATCGCGATGTCGGCAACGTCCCCGCCCTCCGGCAGGTCGGTGGACTCCAGCGCGAACACCTCGGGGCCGCGTTCGACGGCGACGCAGCCGCGGACGGCGTCGATCCGGGGATCGGGGAAGGTCACACGCGGCGCGATCGGGAGGTCCAGACGAATCTCGTCCCCCGCCCGGAACGCGCGGCGCACCTCCGCCCGGCCCGCGGCCACCCGCGTCACGACCCCGTCGGGATCCGTCAGCTCCGCGCCATCGGCCCAGGCCGGGATGCGCAGCCCGAGCGTCCAGGGAGCGGCGGCATCATCGAGAAAGACGATGCTGACTCGTCCGGACGCCGGGTAGTCGGTGCGGACCTCGAACCGGGCCTCCCGGCCGTCGTCGAGAGTCGTGCGGACGTGGGCAGGCGCGTACTGGTGCAGCTGGACGCCGTCGGCGTCGGCGGTCGCGACGTACGCGCCGAGACTGGCGAGGGTGCGCGCGACGTTGGGCGGGCAGCAGGAAACCTCGAACCAGGGCGCGCGCAGCGAGGCCGAGGCCCGCGGCGAGGTGGCCTCGGGGTCCGCGGGCTGCCGCGCGACGCGCTGGTGCAGCGTGTTGGCGTAGTAGAACGCGCGCCCGTCGGCGCTGGGCGAGGTGGCGACGACGTTGTAGAGCGTGCGCTCGATCAGGTCGGCGTACTTCTCGTCGCCGTCAGCCAGAAGGAGCCGCCACGCGAACATGATCGACCCGATGCTCGCGCACGTCTCGGAGTAGGCACGGTCCGGGGGCAGCTCGAAGTCGTCGCCGAAGCCCTCGTCCTGGTGGTGCGCGCCCTGGCCGCCCGTGATGTAAGTGCGGGCCGCGATCGTCCGCGCCCACTGGCGCCGCAGCGCGTCGAGGAGTTCATCGTCTCCGGAGTCGACGGCGATGTCGACGGCGCCCGCCGCGAGGTAGTTCGCGCGCACCGAGTGCCCACGCAGGACATCGGCCTCGCGCACGGGGACGTCGTCTTGGAAGTAGGACCGCCCGAACTCGATCTCGCGGAGGCTCTGCCGCCCTCGGCGCTCGACGAAGATGGCCGCCATCGCCGCGTAGCGCCCCGACCCGGTCACCCGCGCGAGCTCGGCGAGGCCGACCTCTACCTCCGGGTGGCCGCAGACGGACTCGATCCCGCCGTCGGCGAAGACGTCGCAGACGAGGTCGGCGACCCGGCGCGCAATGCCGAGCAGGCCGTCGTCGGCGCCCGGTCGCGTCCGCTCACGCGCGACGGCCGCCTGGAACAGGTGCCCCGCGCAGTACAGCTCGTGTCCCCATTCGAGGTCTGACCAGCGCGGCCGCTGGTCGGGGCGGCCGAAGTTGGTGTTCAGGTACCCGTCGGCCTCCTGCGCGGCGGCGACCCTGGCGACGGTGCGCCGGAACTGGTCCTCGAGCCCGGCGCCGCCGCCGCGGGCGATCTCCCAGGCGACGGCCTCGAGGTACTTGTAGACCTCGGAGTCGGAGAACTCCCGCCCTCGCCGCAGCGACGCGGGCGCCCCCGCAGCCGCAAGGTCGAAGTTGGGCAGCCAGCCCTCGGCCTCAAGCTTCGCGGCGATGTGCGGAAGGGTCGCGTCGCGGTTGACCCGCTGGCGCCCTCCCCAGAAGCCGCCGGTGACCTCGACCTCGCCGAGGCCGAGCGGGCGGCGGGGACCGCGCCCGGGTGTGACGGGTCCGACGAGACGGTGATCGATGCGTGGAGACACGGTTTACCCCTTTAGGGCGCCGGACATGAAGCCGCGGACGTAGTGACGTTGGAGGAGCAGGAAAAGGATGGTGCACGGCAGGGCGAGAATCACCACGCCTGCCTCGGTGGCACCGTAGTCGACCACGCCCTGGACCTGCACCCGAAGGTTCGAGATGGCCAAGGGCAGGGTCATCTTGTTGGAATCGTTGATCAGGATGAGTGGGGCCATGAAGTCGTTCCACGCGGCGAGGAAGGCGAAGAGACCGACGGTAATCAGGCCGGGCTTCACGGCGGGGAGGAGCACGCGCCACAGCACGCCGAACGAGCCCGCGCCGTCGACGAGGGCGGCCTCGTCCAGCTCCTTAGGGATCGACTCGAAGGAGATGCGCATCATGAACACCGAGAACGGCAGCTGGAACATCGACAACACCAGCGCGACGCCGACGAGGGAGTTCTGCAGCCCGATCCTGTTGAGCAGGACGTACAACGGGATCAACAGCGTCGCGTAGGGCACCATCAGGATCGCGAGCGTCCCCATGAAGAGGATGTTCTTGCCTGGGAAGGTGAAACGGGCGAACGCGTAGCCGGAGAGCGTCGAGACGACCAGCGTCATCAAGACGGTGAGCAGCGACACGAACGTCGAGTTGTACAGGTACTGCCAGATGCCCGCCTGGTAGTTGGCGAGCGTCACGTAGTTCGCCCACCCGAGACCGTCGGTCTGGGCCGTCCCCGCGCGCGGGGACACCGACGCCACCGCCGTCCAGAGCAACGGGTAAATGAACAGGATCGCCAGGCTGCCGGTGACGACGTAGTAGGGGGTCCGGAGGGCCGTCCGCCGGACTGGGCTGCGCCGTCGGAGGCCGGCGGGATTGGACACGGTGGTTGTCATGGGTCAGTCCTGGGCGAAGGCGCGCAACTGCACGACGTTGATGACGACGAGGGCGACCAAAACGATCACCGAGAGGGCACCCGCGACGCCGAGGTCGTTCATGCCCTGGAAGGCGACGCTGTAGATCAACTGCACGATGGTGATCGTGGAGTTGTCCGGGCCGCCCTTGGTGAGGATGTAGAACTGCTCGAACGCCAGCAGCGAGCCCGTGACGCACAGGACCGTCGTCAGCGCGAGCGTCGGCCGGAGCAGCGGGACTGTGATGTGGCGGAAGGTCTGCCAACGGCTGGCGCCGTCGACCCGCGCCGACTCGAAGACGTCCATCGGGATCCCCTGCAGCCCGACGAGCATGAGCAGCATGTAGAAGCCCGCGTACCGCCACACGATCAGGAATGTGGTGGAGACCAGCGCCGCCGTCGGCGTGCCGAGGAACGAAAATCCCCACCGCTCCATGAGGCCCGCGAACGGGCCGGCGATCGGCGAGTAGAGCACGTAGAACAGGAGCGACGCCGAGGCGAGGCCGAGCGCGCTCGGCAGCAGGAAGGAGATGCGCAGCAACCCCTTCCAACGGGTGCTCTCCTGCACGAGGAGGCCGAGGCCCAAGCCGATCCCGATCAGCAGGATCGTCGCGAGCACGGTGTACTTCACCGTGAAGACGACCGAGTCGGTGAACAGCCTGTGGTCGACCGCCTTGACGAAGTTCGCAGGGAAGTTCAGCCCTCGGTTCCCCGCGAGCAGCGGCCAGTCCGACGCCGACATCTGGAGCACCAGGAGCAGCGGCAGGACGAAGAGCACGATCACGAAGAGCGCGTTCGGCAGCGAGTAGACCGCGCCCTGCAGCTGGCGGCGTCGTCGCTCCTTGGCGATCGATGCACGCGGCGCCGAGGGCGCGGTCGCCGTGGGTGAACTCACTGCTCTGCCAGGATGGCCGTGATCTGCTCGTTGTCGGCGTCAACGGTGTTGGCCTTGTTGAGCACCTGGTTGCGGATCATGGTCACCCACGGGCTGCCGACGGCGTTGAATGCCTGCTGGAAGTTGAGCGCGACGGGCGTGTCGCCCTTCGCGGCCACCTCGTTGATGGTGACCATCCGGGGATCGGCGGCGGCGTACTCGTTGTTGGCCAGGTCGCCGCGGGACACCGCGTCGTTGCCCTTGGCCAGAACGCCGACCTGCGCGTCCTCACTCATCATCCAGTTCAGGAAGTTCCAGGCCTGGGCGGCTTGCTTCGAGTCCTTGGAGATCCCGATGCCGTCGCCGCCGACGAAGGTGGATGCCCCGCCGTCGACACCCGGGATGCCCGCGACGCCCGCGTCGAACGGGGTCGAGGCCATCAGGGTCGCCGGGTAGAACATGAGCCCGACCTTGCCCTCGGTGAAGCCCGCGGTCCACGTCGGCCCTGCCTCGTCCTGAGAGGACGGGAGCACCGCGCCGGAGGCCCACAGGTCGGCCCAGATGTCGTAGATCTGCTTGGCGTTCGCGCCGTTCAGCAGGGACTCCGTGCCCGCGTCGTTCATCACCTGGTCGCCGGATGCCCAGATGCTGGGGAACCAGGTGAACACCAGGCAGCCGCCGCAGTTGAGGCCGCTGGCCGTGCCGTAGACGCCGGGCTTGCCGAGCGCCTGGATCTTCTTCGCCGCGTCCGCGTACTCGGCCATCGTCGCCGGGGCCTTCTCGGGGTCGAGCCCGGCCTCGGTGAACAGCTCCTTATTCCAGAACAGCATCGAGAGGTCGAGGACGAACGGCAGCACGTGCGCCTTGCCCTCCGCGGTGCCCGCGCTCAGGTGGCCGGGGTTGATCTGGTCCTTGAACGCCATGCCGTCGATGTTCGCGCTGATGTCCTGGAACAGCCCCTGCTGCACCCAGTTCGGCACGTAGACGATGTCAGCGGCGAACAGGTCGGGTAGGCCGTTGGACCCGGCCGCGGCACCTACCTTCGCGACGTAGTCGTCGTTCGGGACCACCGTCAGCTCGACCTGGTTGGTGTGCGACGCGTTGTACGCCTCCACGAGCGCCTTCGCCTGCTTCTCGAGCGGCGCCCTCGTCCACAGCGTCAGCTTCGCGCCGTCGTCGGTACCGTCTGCGCTCACCGTGGGCGCGTCGGTCGGCGTGCTCGGACTTGTGCCGCCGCCACACGCAGCGAGGCCGAATGCCAGCGCACCCGCCGCGATCGCTCCGACGAGGCGCCGTGCGCCCCGATTCCCGAAGATCCCCATTTTTGCTCCTAGCTCTTCCTTGAGCGTCCCGCGGAGGCTCCCGCGGAACTCGAACCGAAAGGGTCACCACCGAAATGCCGAAACCCTTTTCGGTAGACTACGCAGCGGAATTGTCGCGCGTCAAGCAGGTCCGCGATAACGTTTAGGTCACAAAAGGAGGAGCCATGGCAATCGAGCCGAACGCCCGGACGACGACCCTCGGCGACGTCGCGCGCGACGCCGGCGTCTCCATCGCCACTGCGTCGAAGGCCCTCAACGGGCGCGGAGACGTCGCCGAGGCCACGCGGCTCCGGGTGCTGGCCTCCGCGCAGCGCCTCGCCTTCACCCCCAACCCGATGGCGCGGGGCCTCCTGGACGGCCGGACGCGCACCGTCGGGCTCTTGACCAGCGACCTCGAGGGCCGCTTCATGATCCCCATCCTCATCGGCGCGGAGGATGCGTTCGGCGCGGGCGAGGTCAACGTCTTCCTGTGCGACGCCCGCGGCGACACCATCCGCGAGCAGCACCACCTCAAGGCCCTGCTCAGCCGCCGCGTGGACGGCATCATCGTCGTGGGCCGCCAGACCGATCCGCGGCCGTCACTCGGCCCGTCGATTCCCGTCCCCGTCGTCTACGCCTACGCCCCGTCCGACGACCCCCGCGACCTCTCCCTTACCCCCGACAACCACACCGGCGGGCGGATCGCGATCGAGCACCTGCTCCGGCGACCCGGCCTACGCCGCGGCCCAGGATCGGCTCGCCGGCGCCCGGGAGTCCCTCGCCGACGCCGGCCTGAGCTTCGTCGGCGAGCCCATGTTCTCCGCGTGGACCGAGCATTGGGGCCGCGACGCCGCCGCGCTCCTCCTCGAGCGGCACCCGGACATCGACGGCATCTTTTGCGGCTCCGACCAGGTCGCGCGCGGCGTGCTCGACACCGCGCGCGACCTCGGCCGCTCCGTGCCCGACGACATCGCCGTCGTCGGATATGACAACTGGCAGCTCCTCGCCACCAACTCCCGGCCGGAGCTGACGAGCATCGACGCGAGTCTCGAGCAGCTGGGCCGCCAGGCCGCGCAGCACATCTTCCGGGCGATCGACGGCGTCGACATCGGCAGCGGCGTCCGCCACCTCCCGGTGAAGCTCGTCATCCGAGGCTCGACCATCGCGCGCCGGTAGCCTTCACGACGCTGTCGACCAGGGCGGACGCAGCGGATTCGGGTTCGTCAAAGTCGAGCGGGGTCTCGCCGTCCCCCGGGCGCCACGGACATCAGCGGCGTCGGCGCTCCGCCAAGAACTGATCCGGCGGCCCCTCACCGTCAACGCGGTTGCGTGTGTCCGTATAGAGACGTTGGCAACCGCGATAACGCCGATCCGGCCAGGAAACCGACAGAAGCCGCCGCGACAGGCGCCACCCCGTACGTAGCAGACCGCTACACTTGACCCATGACCACCACGCCGACACACCCGACCCGGATCGACCACGACCTCTTCGAGGCCGCCAGGGCAGAGGGCGGCAGCGCGGCCGAGCGAATCAACCGCTGGGCGCGAATCGGCCGCGAACTCGAGGCGACCTGCAGCGGCGCGACAGTCGCACGCGTTCTGGCCGGACAGGATTCCTACGATTCCCTCACCGAGCGGGAGCAGGCCGTCGTGCGCGCGACATGGGAGGAACGCATCGCGACGACGCTTTCGACCCTGAACTTCGAGGACGAGCTACTTGCCGCAGGCGACCCGTGGTACGAGGCCGATCAAGAGGGAGATCTCGTCGTCAAGGGTGACCGGTGAGCTCACCGGTACTGCACCTCCTGGCCGGCCCGAACGGTGCGGGCAAGACGACGTTCGTTGATCGCGTGTTGCGCCCTGGGACTCACCTACCATTCGTGAACGCAGACCTCATCGCCGCCGACCTCTGGCCTGGGGCAGAACTGGAGCACGCGTATGCCGCAGCTCGGCTGGCCGACGAGCACCGGCGGCGACTGCTGAACGCGGGAGCCTCCTTCATCACCGAGACGCTCTTCAGCCATCCAAGCAAGGCCGAACTTGTCGACGAGGCCGTTGCCAGGAACTACCAGGTCACGTTGCATGTGATCCTGGTTCCACTAGAGCTCACGCTGCGCCGCGTCGCCCACCGGGTGGCGCACGGCGGACACCAGGTACCCGAGGAGAAAGTGCGGGCCCGCTACGCCCGGCTGTGGTCCCACGTGGCGACCGCGAGCCGGGCTGCGGATCGCACCCGCTACTACGACAACAGCACCGCCGCCGAACCGTTCCGTCTCGTCGCTACCCTTGAACACGGCATCGGTCGCTCCGCCGCACAATGGCCGACCTGGACACCTGCTGTGCTACGGGACAAGTAGCCCGCCTCAGTCGATGGCCCGGCGACATCGCGTCAGTCGCGCTGTTTCGCCAGGACGGCCCGCTGGAGCAGGACGAAGATCAGCAGGATGCCGCCGGTGATGATGGTCGTCGCCTCTGGCGGGACGCCGCCGTCGCGGGTGATCAGCACGATCATCAGGCCGAGCACCAGCGATCCGACGACCGAGCCCAGCACGTAGCCGACGCCGCCGGTCAGCAGCGTGCCGCCGATCACGGTGGCCGCGATCGCGTCGAGCTCCCAGCCGATGCCGGTGATGTTCTGCGCGATGCCGAGCCTCGTCGTGTACACCACCGCGGCGATCCCCGCGAGCAGGCCGCTGATCACGTAGACCCACATCTTGGTGGCGTGCACGGGGAGGCCCATCAGCGTCGCGGACTGCTCCGAGCCGCCGATGGCGTAGACGGTGCGGCCCATCCGCGTGCGGTGCAGGACGAACACCGCGACGGCGACCACGAGCAGCGCGATGATGACGCCGGGCGTGATCACCAGGTCGTTGACCTTCGGGCCGTCGACGAGCTTGATCTGGGTGGCGAGGACGCGGATGGACGCGTCGTCGGCCAGCCTCTCGGGGACGGTGCTGAGCATCGACGCGAGGCCGCGGGTGAGGAACATCACCGACAGCGTCGCGATGAAGGGCTGCACGTTGAAGT
>CAYVWO010000013.1:0-3796 GCA_964455495.1 uncultured Tessaracoccus sp. | reverse complement strand
GTTGAACTTGCCGCCGGCCAGCGAGGTGCCTCCGATGACGACGGCGAGGATGGCGTCCATCTCCATCTGGTCGCCCGTGCGGGAGATGTCGACGGTCATCACGCTCGCCGTGGCGAAGATGCCGGCGATGCCCGCCGTGAGGCCGCTGATCGCGTAGACGGCGAACAGGAGGCCGCGGCGGTTGATGCCCGCCAGCCGCGCGGCCAGCGGGTCCATGCCGATGGCCTCGATCATCAGGCCGAGCGCGCTGCGGCGCACCAGCAGGCCGACGAGGATCACGACGAGCAGGGCGAGCAGGAACACCACCGGCAGCCCGAGGAGGTACCCGTTGGCGATCCAGCGGAAGTGCCCGTTGACGGCCGAGGTGTTCTGGCCGCTCGTGATCACCTTGGCGAGGCCGCGGCCCGCCATCATCATCACGAGCGTCGAGATGAAGGGTTGCAGCCCGACGACCGACACCATGAAGCCGTTGAACAGGCCGAGCACCACGCTGATCCCCAGCGCGAGCAGGACCGCGAGAAGCGCGGACCCCAGCGTGTCGGGCGCGGTGGCAAGGAACTGCATCGACACCGCGCCCGCCACGGCCATCACCGAGCCGACGGACAGGTCGATGCCGCTGGTGGCGATGACGAGGCACATGCCGATCGCGATCATCATGACGGGCGCGGCGGCGCGCAGGATGTCGACGAGGTTGCCGACGAGCGCGCCGTTGGCCGGGTTGAAGCTCAGCGCGAGGTAGCGCGGATCCTTCGTCATGTTGATGGCGAGCAGCAGGAGGATCGCGACGATCCCCCAGAAGTACTGCCGCCGCACCAGGGAGGAGAACCACCCGGTGCGCGTTTCGGTGCTGCTCACTTGACGACCTCCTCGGCGACGGCGGCCGCCGCTTCCTTGGCTTCATCGATGCCCTCTTGGGCGATGACGTTGACGATCGACTCGGCCGTCACCTCAGGCCCGTTGCGCACCTCGGCGATCTTGCGATGGTCCTTGAGTACCACGATTCGGTCGCTCAGGCGCACGACCTCCTCCAACTCGGACGAGATGAACACGACGCTGACGCCGTCGGCGGCGAGCTCGAGCACGCGCTGCTGGATCTCGGCCTTCGCGCCGATGTCGATGCCGCGGGTGGGCTCGTCGAGGATGAGGAGCTCCGGCTCGGTCGCCAGCCAGCGGCCGAGCAGCACCTTCTGCTGGTTGCCGCCGGAGAGGTTCTTGATGGGCTTGTCCGGGTCGGCGGGGCGCACGTTCAGCTCGGAGATGTACTTCGCGACGAGCTCGTCGGCCTCCTTGCGGGGCAGCGGGCGCGCCCAGCCGCGCTTGGCCTGGACGCCGAGCACGATGTTCTCGCGGACGCTGAGGTCGCGGATGATGCCCTCGTCGCGGCGGTTCTCGCTGGAGAAGGCGATGCGGTGCCGCAGCCCCGCGGCGGGGGTCTTGACCTCCGCGCGCTCGCCGTCGATGGCGACGTGACCGGTCTCGGCCTTGTCCGCGCCGTAGATCAGGCGGGCGAGCTCGGTGCGGCCGGAGCCGAGCAGCCCCGCGAAGCCGACGACCTCGCCGCGCCGGAGCCGCAGGTCGAGGGGCTCGACGGCGCCCTTGCGGCTGATCCCGTCGGCGTCGTAGACCACGGGCGCGTCGTCGAAGTCGCGGGCCTCGCGCCCCGAGTCGAGGCGCTGGAGGGCGGCGATGTCCTTGCCGATCATCTTCGCGATCAGGCTGGCGCGGTCCAGGTCGGCGGTGAGGTACTCCCCGACGAAGGCGCCGTTGCGCAGGACGGTCAGGCGGTCGCTGATGGCGTAGACCTGGTCGAGGAAGTGGGAGACGAAGAGGATGGCGACGCCCTCGTCGCGGAGGCGACGGATCACTCCGAAGAGCTGCTCCACCTCGACGGCGTCGAGGCTGGAGGTGGGCTCGTCGAGGATCAGCACCTTGGCGTTGGTGACCATCGAGCGGCTGATCGCGACCAGCTGCTGCATGGCGAGCGAGATCGACGACAGGGGCGCCCTCGGGTTCAGGTGGCCGAGGCCCAGCTTGTCGAGCGCCTCACGCGCCCGGGCATGGGTGGCCTTCCAGTTGATCCCGAGGCCCTTGGCGACCTCGTGGCCGAGCATCACGTTCTCGCCGATGGTGAGGTTCGCGCAGAGGTTGACCTCCTGGTACACGGTCGAGATCCCGGCCTGCTGCGCGTCGGCGGTTCCGCTCAGATGCAGGTCCTCGCCGTCGATCAGGATCTTGCCGGAGTCGATCTTGTAGACGCCCGTCAGCGCCTTGATCAGCGTCGACTTTCCCGCGCCGTTCTCGCCCATGAGCGTGTGGACCTCGCCCGGCAGGAGCCGGAAGTCCACCCGGTCGAGCGCCTTGACTCCGGGGAAGGTGATGGTGATGCCTCGCATCTCGACGATCGGTTGCGGTTCCATCTTGCTGTTTCTCCCTGCTTGTTGACCCCGGGGAACCGGAGGTGGTGAGCGGGGCCCAGGGCCGGGTCCCGCTCACCGGCTGTCGGCAGCTCCGGATCAGAACTTGCGGTCGGGCAGGGCGGCCTTGGCGGCCTCCGGCGAGTCGAAGGTGGCGCTCGGCACGATGATGCTGGACTCGACGGTCTCGCCGGCCAGGGTCTTCTTCACCGCGTCCATGGCGGTCTCGCCGAACAGGGGGTTGTACTCGGCGACGAAGGAGAGCTTGCCGTCGGCCAGCGCCTGGATGGCGTTCTTGGTGCCGTCGATCGTGGCGATCTTGACGTCCTCGCCCGGGGTCAGGCCCGCCTCCTCGACGGCCTGGACGGCGCCGAGGCCCATCTCGTCGTTCTGCGCGAACACGATCTGGACGTCGTTGTTGTTCGACTTCAGCACGGTCTCGAAGACGCTCTTGGCCTCCTCGGTGGACCAGTTGGCGGTCTGCGCGCCCAGGCTCTTGAACTTGTCGTTGCCGGAGATGACGGCGTTCCAGCCCTCGTTGCGCTCGTTGACGACCGAGACGCCCGCGGGGCCCTCGAGCACGAAGTAGTTGCCGCCCTCGGGGAAGGCGGAGACGGCCCAGTTGGCGACCGCGGTCGAGACCTCGGTGTTGTTCGGGGCGATGCGGGTGACGTACAGGCTGGTGTCGTCGGGCTCGATGCCGCGGTCGATCAGGATGACCGGGATCTCGGCCTCCTGCGCGCGCTTCAGCGAGTCCTCCCAGCCCGAGCCCTCGGTGGCCGACAGCAGGATGATGTCGACCTCCTCGTCGACGAACGACGTGAAGGCGTCGATCTGCGACTTCTGGTCGAGCTTGGCGGCCGGGGCGTACTTGAGGTCGAACCCGGCCTCCTTGGTGAAGGTGTCCTGGATGTTCTGCTCGTTGGCCTTGCGCCAGGCACCCTCTGGGCCGACGGCGACGAAGCCGATCCTGGTGAGGTCGCCCCCGGCGTTCCCGCCGCCCGTCGTGGACGTCGAGCCCGGATTCGCGTCACCGCCGCCGCAAGCCGCGACGCCGAGTGCGAGCATGCCAGCAGCAACGATGCCGACGGACTTGGTGAATCGAGATGACATTGATCTCCTCCTCGAGAAATCCCGGCGTGCACTGCGGTCTCCCCCATGGAGCCGCGCTGCCTGCCGTGTGTGCGTGTCCGCGTTGTTGCGCGACATGCAGGATGTTACCGGGAACATTTACCGGTAACAAGACGCGCGAGGGAGGATTCGCTAACGATTTGATAACGACGCCTCGCTCCTTGAGCCAGGCACGCCGACGAAGGCCGAGAGCGCTCGAGCTTGCTCGATCGCCGAGGCCAAGGAAGGCGTTGAAGCGCGAAGCGCGATCA
>CAYVWO010000012.1:16205-17682 GCA_964455495.1 uncultured Tessaracoccus sp. | reverse complement strand
CGCCCAGTGCTGCTTGGCCCGCTGATGCGCGGTCGGCCCGCCGGAGGCCTCCGACCACAGCCATTCGGCGTAGCAGGCGAAGCCCTCGTTCAGCCAGATGTCCTGCCACCGGCTCAGCCCCACACTGTTGCCGAACCACTGGTGGGCGAGTTCGTGGGCGATCAGACGGTCCGACTCCCAAGTGCCGTCGAGGTGATTCACGCCGAAGCTGGCCATGCCCTGCGCCTCAAGTGGGATGTCGAGCCGGTCAGGGGTGACCACCATGTCGTAGCGGCCGAGCGGGTACGGCCCGAAGCAGCCCTCGAAGAGGGCGACCATGGCGGGAATCTTGGTGGCGGTGGCCCGCGCCGCGGCGCGTAGCCCCGTTGGGAAGTGGAGGGCGCCTATTGCGGGGGCTTCGAACGGCTCGCTGTGGTAGCGCCCGATGTGGACCGAGACCAGGTAGGGGGCTGTTGGGAAGTCCTCGACGTAGGTCCACGTGGTGCGCCCGGAGCCCGAGACCCGAGACTCCAACGCGCCGGGCGCGACTACCGCGTACGCGTCCTCGGCGGTGAGTTCGATCCGGTATCGCGCCTTGTCAGCCACGCGATCATTGCAAGGGAACCAGGTCGGCGCGCCGACGGGCTGGGAGGCGACCAGCGCCCCGTCATCCAGTTCCTCCCAGCCCACCTTGCCCCAGCGTGAGCTTCGCGGCCGCGGCGAGCCGCCGTAGCGCACCTTCACCTCGAACCGCTGCCCGGCCTCGACGGGCACGGCGAGCTTGATCGTGAGCCGGCGCTGGCCTTGCTGATAGCCCGCGGGCTTGGCACCGTCGACTCTCACCCGGGATGCGGCGAGCCCGACCAGGTCGAGGTGAAGGCCCCGCAGCGGGACGAGGGCCTCGGCGAGAATGATCACCTCGCCGTCCAGCCGGTTGGTTGCGACCTTATAGCGCAGGGCGAGCTGGTACTCGTGCACTCGGTAGCGGGGATCGCCGCTCTCCGGCGTGTAAGGGTCGCGGGCCGCTTCGGCACCGTCCTGAGGTGCGTCGAGGGACGAGCCGGCGCCGCCGTTCTTTCGGCTCACGAGGCGGCCTTCTGATAGGCGCGGACCGTGACGGCGCGCCAGGGCCCGATCGGGTTCCCGCTCCATCGCGAGCCCCGCGGCACCGACTCGCCGCGCATCACCAACGACGCGGGGCCGATGGTGGCGTGCGCGCCGATCGTGGCCCCGGGAAGCACGATGCTGTGCGGGCCGAGCGTGCCGCCGTCGTCGATCGTGACCGTGTCCATGCTCATGATTCGATCATGGAACAGGTGGGTTTGCACAACGCAGCCCCGGTTCACGGTCGCGCCGTCGCCGAGGGTGACGAGGTCGGGCTCGGGCAGCCAGTAGGTCTCGCACCAGACCCCGCGCCCTACCTTCGCGCCCAGGCTGCGCAGCCACAGCGCCAGCGCAGGGGTGCCGGTGTTCGGGTTGGCGAACCAGGGCCCGGCGA
>CAYVWO010000012.1:12877-16105 GCA_964455495.1 uncultured Tessaracoccus sp. | reverse complement strand
CGGCGAGCATCACGATGCCGGAGAGCAGCAGGGCCCAGAGCGGTCCGAGCCGCTCGTCGAGCCAGGCGAGGGTGAGCATGACGCCCAGGCCGATCGCGCAGGTGGTGAGCACCGCGAACAGCCGACAGGCCTCCCACGCGCCGCGGGCCCAGATCAGCCTCCGGCTTGGGTGATAGGTCCGCTCGTCCGCCCCGTCCACGACGATCCGCCGTAGCCGAACCGGCGGCGAGCCGAGCCAAGACGAGCCGGGCTTCGCCTTCGTGGGCGCCACCGACAGCACCGCCACCAGGCCGTCCGCAGGCACCACATGCCCGGCGCCGGCGGTGCCGGAGTTGCCGAGGAAGGCGCGCCGCCCGATCGTCACCCGACCGAGCCGCAGCCACCCGCCGCGCAGGTCGTACGAGGCGACCATGGTGTCGTCGGCGAGGAAGGCGCCGTCCTCGATCGTGGTGAGACTGGGCAGCAGGACGACGGTGGAGGCCTCCACCTGTCTGCCGACCTTCGCACCGAGCAGGCGAAGCCACACCGGGGTGGCGAGGCTGGCGTAGAGCGGGAAGAGCTGGGTGCGAGCGCCGTCCAGCAGGCGCTCGGTGGTCCACGCCTGCCAGCCGACCCGGCTGCGCACGGGGTGGATGCCGGGATGGAGACCGAGCGCGAGCGCCCGCACGAGCAGGAGGATCGCACCGGTCAGCGTCACGCCGGCGACACCGACCCCGAGCGGCAGCCAGGGAAGTGCCCATGCCCCCGCGGTGGCCACGTCCGGCGCGCCGCGCATCCCCTGCATGACGACCAGGGCGCCAACCGAGAGGGCGAGCACCGGCAGCAGGCCGAGCACCACCGCGGACAGGCCGTAGGCGCCGAGCCAGCGCCTCCCGGACGGCGGACGCTCGGTCGGCCAGTCGCGACTGTGGTCGCCGACCCGCGCGGCGGGCGATCCCGCCCACAGTTGTCCGGCGCGCACCCGCCCGAAGACCGCGGAGCCGGGCGCGACTTCGGCGTCCGGCTCGATCCGCGCGCCGGGAGCGAGGGTGCTGCGGGAGCCGATGCTGGCGTTCGCGCCGATCTTGATGTCGCCGATCCGCACGGTCTCGCCGTCGATCCAGTAGCCGGATAGGTCGACCTCGGGCTCGATCGCCGCCCCGTCCCCGATCTGCAGCAGGCCGGTCACCGGCGGCAGGGTGTGGAGGTCGACGTCGCGCCCGATCCGGGCGCCGAGGAGTCGGGCGTACCACGTCACCCAGGGCGATCCGGCCAGGCCGACCGGGTCGATCTGCTGCGAGATCTGCTCGGCGAGCCAGAGCCTCAGGTGGGTGCCTCCACCGCGCCGGTAGTCGCCGGGGCGCAGGCCGCGTAGCAGCAGCCGGGCGCTGCCCGCGGCAGTCAGCATCCGCCCGAATGGCACGACGAAGATCGCCAGGCCGATCAGCACCAGCCACCCGTTGACCCGCGGCAGGAACTCGAACCCGGTCGTGGTGGCGCGCAGCAGCCAGCTGGCCGCCAGCAGGTACACCAGCCAGCGGGCGCCGGAGAAGATGAACAGCGGTGCGCTGAGCAGGGTTTGCGCCCAGCGGGTGACCAGCGGCGTAGCGCCGGCCGTGCTGAACGACTCACGCCACGGCGTGTCGACGGCGGTGTCGGCGATGGCGGCGGCCATCGCGGCCAGCCGCGGATGGTCGTAGACGTCGGCGACGCTGAACTCGGGCGCGCGCTCGCGGATCCGGGAGACCAGCTGCGCGGCGGTGAGCGAGCCTCCGCCCAGTTCGAAGAAGTCGGTCTGCCGGTCGAGGACGGGGGTGCCGAGCACTGCGACCCATTCCCGGGCCAGCCAGGCCTCGTCGGGATTGAACAGCGCGAGCGACTCGGCGATCGTCTCGGTCACCTCGGGCAGCGGCCAGGGCAGCGCGTCCCGGTCGACCTTGCCTGAGGTCCGGGTGGGCAGCTCTTCCACCTCGGCGAGCAGCGGGATCAACGGGGCCGGCAGCCGGTGCGCCAGCTGGGCGCGGGCCTGCTGCCGGTCGAGGGAAGTCGCGGTGACCAGGTAGCCGACCAGTACCGGCGTCCCGGCCTCAGTGCGCCGGACGGCCACCGCGGCGGCCTCGACCCCGGGGAACTCGGCCAGCGCGGCCTCGACCTCGCCGAGCTCGATCCTGCGCCCGCCGACCTTCACCTGATCGTCGGCCCGGCCGTGGAATGCCAGGCCCTCGGGTTCGAGGGCCACAAGGTCGCCGGAGCGATAGGCCCGCTCCCAGCCCAGCGAGGGCAGCGGCGCGTACTTCTCGGCGTCCTTGGCGACATCCAGGTAGCGGGCGAGGCCGACGCCGCCGATCACCAGCTCGCCCACGGTGCCCGGAGGGACGGGAGCGCCGTCGGTGTCCACGACGGCGATCGCCCAGCCGTCCAAGGGGGTGCCGATCAGCACCGGCGAGGCGCCGTCCAACCGGCAGGCGGTGGCGACCACGGTGGCCTCGGTGGGACCGTAGGTGTTCCACACCTCGCGGCCCTCGCCTGCCAGCCTCGCCGCGAGCTCCGCGGGGCAGGCCTCTCCGCCGAAGATCAGCAGCCGCACCTGCTCCAGCGCCTCGACAGGCCACAACGCGGCCAGGGTCGGGACTGCTGACCCGGATGGACGACGAGGGTCGGGCGCGGTTCATCGAGCAACCCCCGACCACCACCCCAATCGACGACGCCACCGCCGCCAGGATCACCGAGGACCTGCGGCGGTACCAGAAGTCCGCGGCGGTCGACATCCGGCTCCTGCTGCGTCAGTACTCGCTCAGCGACATGGCGTTGCGTGTGGTCGGCGTCGGCAGCGTCGGCACTCGGTGCTACCTCGCCCTCTTCGACGACGGCAAGGGCGGCAAGCTGATCCTGCAGGCAAAGGAGGCTGGTCGCAGTGTCCTCGAACAGTACGGGGGTGTGCCGCAACCGAGCGAGCTGCGCGAGGTGGTCGAGGCCGGCGGCGAGGGCGCAAGAGTGGTGGGTCTCCAGCGCATCCTGCAGGCGGTATCGGACCCCTTCCTCGGCCACCTCCGTCAGGATTACCGCGACTACTACGTGCGCCAGTTCCACGACATGAAGGGTGGCATCGACACCGAGACGCTGGGAGACAAGCCGTTCCGCCGCTATGCGGCCGCCTGCGGGGCCGTACTTGCCCGAGCACACGCGCAGTCACCGGCTGCGGCGGACATCGTCGAGTACGTGGGCGGGGGCAAGAAGCTGACCCGGGCA
>CAYVWO010000012.1:10538-12867 GCA_964455495.1 uncultured Tessaracoccus sp. | reverse complement strand
TACGCCCGGCTCTCTCGCGCGGACTACGAGGCCTTCCTCGCATCGTTCGTGACGCCCCAGGACTAGTGCTGCTCGAGCAGCCTGCCGTCGTGGCCGAACACGGACCGGCTTGAGGACCGCGGCTGTGTGACCAGGACGGAGATGGCGGCGACGGGGCCGTACTCTCGCCTATTCGACGTGGCGCCACCCAATCCGACCGAGGCTGGTCGCGGCTACTCGATCACGAGCACCAGGTCGCCGCCCTCAAGGCCGGTCGTCCCGGCGAACACGACCCGGACGACGACACCCGCGACCGGCGCGTTGATCGAGGCCTCCATCTTCATGGCCTCAATGGTGGCCACAGGGTCGCCCGCGGACACCTCGTCGCCCACCGCGACGCTGGGGGTGACGGCCCCGGAGAACGGCGTGGCCACGTGGCCCTTGTGGTTCGGATCGGCCTTCTCCGCCGCGGGCACCTCCGACGCGATCGACAGGTCCCGCACCCGGACCTGCCGCATCTGGCCGTTGAGCAGGCACATGACGGTGCGCTTTCCGCGCTTGTCGGGGTCGGAGATCGCCTCGATGCCGGCGAGCAGAGTGACGCCCTTCTCCAGCGTGATCGAATACTCCTCGCCGCGCTGCATGCCGTAGAGGTACGGCAGCGTCGGCAGGACGGAGACGTCGCCGAAGTCGAGGCGCGCCTGCTCGAAGTCGCGCGTCGGACCGGGGAAGAGGAGCCGGTTCAGGGTCTCCTGGCGCACGCGGCCGGACTCCGCGAGGAGCGCGAGGTCCGCCGGGGCCACCTCGGTGTCACGGACGGGCGTCCTGCGGCCCTGCGTGGCGCGGCTGCGGAACGGCTCGGGCCAGCCGCCAGCGGGCTCGCCCAGCTCTCCGTTCAGGAAGCCGATGACCGAGTCCGGGATGTCGAACTTCTGCGGGTCTGCCTCGAACTCACCCGCGTCGGCGCCGACGGCGACGAGGTGCAGTGCGAGATCGCCAACCACCTTCGACGACGGGGTCACCTTGGTGGGCCGACCGAGGATCTTGTCGGCGGCCGTGTACATGTCCTCGATGGCCTCGAACTTGTCGCCGAGGCCCAGCGCGATCGCCTGCTGACGCAGGTTGGACAGCTGCCCGCCGGGGATCTCGTGGCTGTAGACGCGGCCGGTCGGCGCGGGGAGCCCGGACTCGAACGGCGCGTACAGCTTGCGCACGGCCTCCCAGTAGGGCTCGAGGTCAAGCACGGCCCGGGGGTCGACATCTGGCTGGCGCGGCGTGTGCTGCAGCGCCATGACGAGAGCCGACATCGGGGGCTGCGACGTCGTCGAGCTCATCGCGGAGTTGGCGACGTCGACGGCGTCCACTCCCGCGTCGATGGCCGCGAGCAGCGTGGCCAGCTGCCCGCCCGTGGTGTCGTGGGTGTGCAGGTGCACGGGCAGGTCGAAGCGCTCGCGCAGCGCGGTCACGAGGCGGCGACCGGCCTCGGGGCGGAGAAGGCCCGCCATGTCCTTGATCGCGAGCACGTGCGCGCCGGCGTCGACGATCTGCTCGGCGAGGCGCAGGTAGTAGTCGAGCGTGTAGACGGGCTCGGCGGGATTCAGCAGGTCCGCGGTGTAGCAGAGCGCCACCTCGGCGATCGTGGAGCCGGTGGCCAGCACGGCGTCGATGGCGGGCCGCATCTGGCCGACGTCGTTCATGGCGTCGAAGATGCGGAAGATGTCGACCCCGGTGGCCGCGGCCTCCTCGACGAACGCGTCGGTGACCTCCTTCGGGTACGGGGTGTAGCCGACGGTGTTGCGGCCGCGCAGCAGCATCTGCAGGTTCTGGTTCGGCATCGCCGCCCGCAGCTTCGCGAGCCGCTCCCACGGGTCCTCCCCGAGGAACCGCAGCGCGACGTCGTAGGTGGCTCCGCCCCAGCACTCGACCGAGAGCAGGTTCGGCAGCGTCCGCGCCTGTACGGGGGCGACGGCGACGAGGTCACGGGTGCGCACGCGGGTGGCGAGCAGCGACTGGTGGGCGTCTCGGTACGTGGTGTCGGTGATGCCGACGGGGACGGCGGCGCGCAGCTCGGCCGCGAACGCCGCAGGGCCGACCTCGAGCAGCCGCTGGCGCGGGCCGTCGGGCGCGGGAGCGGTGAGGTCCACCGTCGGGAGCTTCAGGCTCGGCTCCAGCGTGGTGACGGCGTCGCCGTTGGGCTTGTTGACGGTCACCTCCGCGAGGTGGCGCAACAGCTTGGTCGCCCGGTCGGCCGGGGTGCGGGCGTTCAGCAGGTAGGGGCGCTCGTCGATGAACGACGTCGTCACGCCGCCGCGCTCGAAGTCGGGGTCGTCGAGCACCGCGCGCAGGAACG
>CAYVWO010000012.1:5236-10528 GCA_964455495.1 uncultured Tessaracoccus sp. | reverse complement strand
GGAACGGGATGTTGGTCGCGACGCCACGGACGCGGAACTCCGCGAGCGCACGCCGGGCGCGGGCGATCGCGCCGTCGAGGGTGCGGCCGCGGGCGGTGAGCTTCACGAGCAGCGAGTCGAAGTGCGGGCTGATCTCGACGCCGGTGCCGGTGGTGCCGCCGTCGAGCCGGATGCCGGCGCCGGAGGCGGAGCGGTAGGCGGTGATGAGGCCGGTGTCGGGGCGGAACGAGTTGAGCGGGTCCTCCGTGGTGATGCGGCACTGGAGGGCGGCGCCGCGGATCTGCAACTCGTCCTGGCGGATGCCGATCTCCTCCAGCGTCTCCCCGCGGGCGATCCGCATCTGGGCCTGCACGAGGTCGACGTCGGTGATCTCCTCGGTGACCGTGTGCTCCACCTGGATGCGCGGGTTCATCTCGATGAACACGTGGCGGCCTGCGCGCGGCCCCTCGGTCTCGACGAGGAACTCGACGGTGCCCGCGCAGGTGTAGTTGATGGCCTTGGCGAACTTCACGGCGTCGGCGGTGAGCGCGTCGCGCAGCTCCTGGGTGATGTGCGGCGCGGGCGCGATCTCGACGACCTTCTGGTGGCGCCGCTGGATGGAGCAGTCGCGCTCGAACAGGTGGACGGTCTCGCCCTCGCCGTCCGCGAGGATCTGCACCTCGATGTGGCGCGGTCCGACGACGGCCTGCTCGACGAACACCGTCGGATCGCCGAACGCCGCCTCGGCCTCGCGCATGGCCGCGCCCAGGTCGTCGGCGAACTGCGCGGGGTCGTCGACACGGCGCATGCCTCGGCCCCCGCCGCCCGCCACGGCCTTGATGAAGACGGGGAAGCCGATCTCGCGCGCGGCGGCGATGAGCGTCTCGGGGTCGGTCGACGGCGGGCAGGACGCCAGCGTCGGGACGCCCGCCTTGCGGGCCTGCTCGATGGCGGAGACCTTGTTGCCCGCCATGGTCAGCACCTCGGCGGAGGGGCCGATGAACGTGATGCCGTTGGCCTCGCACGCGGCGGCGAGGTCGGGGTTCTCGGAGAGGAAGCCGTAGCCGGGGTAGACCGCGTCGGCCCCAGACTCCTTCGCGGCGCGAATGATCTCGTCGATGTCGAGGTAGGCGCGGACGGGGTGGCCCTCCTCGCCGATCAGGTACGACTCGTGCGCCTTCACGCGGTGGTCGGCGTTGCGGTCCTCGTAGGGGAAGACGGCGACGGTGCGGAGCCCGAGCTCGAACGCGGCCCGAAACGCGCGGACGGCGATCTCGCCCCGGTTGGCGACCAATACCTTGTGGAACATGGCCGTCACACTAGCGGCCAGCTCCCTCCGGACCCGTCTCCGTCCCATGCCCGCAGCCGCCGAGATCCTTCCGACAAGTACCCTGATCGCCATGAGCGATGCACACGAGAGGACGGCGGACGTCACCCTCGCCCACACCCGCACCTAGTGGCCCCACCCCTTGTCGGAGGTGGTCAACGCGGTCATCGGGGCGGGCCTCCGCATCGAGCGGCTCGACGAGGGCACCGTGCTGCCGTGGCGGTTCAGCCCGCGCGTGGAGGAGGTCGACGGCGGCCGGGCCTGGCCCGAGCCGGAGCGCGGCAGCGTGCCCGTGACGTTCTCCCTGGCCGCCCGCAAGGCAGTGCGGCTGCTTACGTCGGGTGCACCCCAGCCCGCCCAGCGGTAGACATATTTGTCTACAGAACGTAGGGTTGGCATATGGCAGAGACGACCACGATCCGGGTCAGCCGAGACACCCGCGACACACTCAACGACCTGGCCGCCCGGCGCGGCAGAACGGTGTCGGACACGGTTGAACGCGCGACGCGGCTACTCCAGCAGGACCTGATCGGACGAGACCTCGCCGCGCCGTTGCGCGACGACGAGACGGCCTGGCTCGATGCTGACGCAGGGTGACGTCGTAGAGCTCGACCTTGGAACTCCCGCCGGCTCGGAGGCCGGGCTGCGTCGGCCCGCCGTCGTCGTGACGGCCGAGCGGGTCTTGGCCGGACAGCCCAACGTGGTCCAAGTCATCCCGCTCACCACGACCCTTCGCGAGAGCGGCACGGAGATCACCCTCGAACCCGACCAGCACAACGGGCTACGAGCACCGTCGGCCGCACAGTGCCAGCACATCCGCTCCGTCGCGATCGCCCGCGTGACCGCCCGGGTCGGGAACGTCGGGCCGATGGCCCTGCATCAACTCCGGTCGACGCTTGCGGTCTTGCTCGACTGCTGACATCGCCGGCGCCTCCGCGTCGCTCCTCGGGACCATACGGTTGGCCAGCAGGCACCCCGGGGCAGGGCTAGGGTGGAGGGCGTGACGCGTTCCCAGGCCATCCTCCACCCGCTGCCCGCGGCGGCGCTGTTCCTCGTGGTCACCGTGCGGCAGGGCGGCGAGGACACGGCCCGCGACGTGCTGGCCGACGTCCCCGCGCTGCGGCGCGCCGTCGGCTTCCGGGTGCCGGACGACCGGCTCGAGGTCGTCGTCGGCGTCGGCTCCGACGCGTGGGGCCGGCTGTTCTCCGGGCCGCGGCCCACCGGGCTGCACCCGTTCGTCCCGCTCGACGGAGGGCGCCACTCCGCGCCGTCTACCCCGGGCGACCTGCTGTTCCACATCCGCGCGGCGACGCCCGGCCCCTGCTTCGAGCTGGGCCGCGTCCTCACCGACAAGCTGCGCGGCGCCGCCGACGTCATCGACGAGACGCACGGCTTCCGCTACTTCGAACAGCGCGACCTGCTCGGCTTCGTCGACGGCACGGAGAACCCGGAGGACGAGGACGCCGCCGACGCCGCGCTCGTCGGCGACGAGGACCCGGGGTTCGCGGGCGGCAGCTACGTCATCGTCCAGAAGTACCTGCACGACATGTCGGCGTGGCATGCGCTGAGCGTCGGCGAGCAGGAGCGGGTGATCGGCCGCACAAAGCTGGAGGACATCGAGTTCGACGACGACGCCAAACCCGCCAACGCGCACATCGTGCTGAACGACCTTCCGGACGCCGACGACGGCCGCGCACGCGAGATCCTGCGCTCCAACATGCCCTTCGGCGAGCTAGGAAAGGGCGAGTTCGGCACCTACTTCATCGGCTACGCGGGCCACGTCGAGGACACCGAGCTGATGCTCGAGAACATGTTCCTCGGCTTCCCCCCGGGCAACTATGACCGCATCCTCGACTTCTCGACGGCCGTGACCGGCACGCTGTTCTACTGCCCCACCGTCGACTTCCTCGAGGACCAACCCGCAAGCCCCAGCCTCACCGGCGACCCCGCCGATGCCGACCCATCCCCCGCCACGCCGGACGGCTCGCTCGGCATCGGCGACCTTGGAAGGAGCACCTCATGAACAACCTGCATCGCAGCCTGGCCCCCATCTCGGACGCCGCGTGGGCGGACATCGAGGAGGAGGCCAAGCGCACGTTCCAGCGCAACATCGCCGGGCGCCGCGTCGTCGACGTGTCCGGCCCGCACGGCAACGACTTCGCCGCCGTCGGCCTCGGCCGGCTGCACGAGGTCGAGGCGCCGGACCACGGCGTGGAGTCCCACGTCTTCCGCTCGAGGCCCGTCGTCCAGCTGCGCGTGCCGTTCACGCTGTCTCGGGCCGAGATCGACGGCGTGGAGCGGGGAAGCAAGGACGCCGACTGGGATCCGCTGAAGGACGCGGCGCAGCGCATCGCGTTCGCCGAGGACCGCGCCATCCTCGACGGCTACGGCGCCGCGGCCATCGACGGGGTCCGCCCCGCGTCGTCGAACCTCCCGATCGCGGTGCCCTCGGACGTCGACGACGTTCCCGAGGCCGTCTCGCAGGCCGTGTCCGAGCTGCGCCTCGCCGGCGTCGAGGGCCCCTACACCGTCCTCCTGGGCGCCGAGCTGTACACGCTGGTCAGCGAGACCTCCAACCACGGCCTCCCCCTGATGGCGCACCTGGCGCGCATCGTCGACGGCGACATCCTCTGGGCGCCCGCCATCGAGGGCGCCGTCGTGCTGACCACGCGCGGCGGCGACTACGAGCTGCATCTCGGCCAGGACCTGTCAATCGGCTACCTGTCTCACGACGCCGAGTCCGTCCAGCTGTACTTCCAGGAGTCGTTCACGTTCCTGGCCAACACCGCCGAGGCCGCCGTCGCCCTGACCGCGTCCTGAAGGAGCAGCAGGTTGCAGCCAGGATGACCCATCCGCGCGGTCTGCAAACGCTGACGGCGACGGGCAGGTCCTCTGAAGCTGGCAGGGCTATGTCCGCGCGAGCTCAGAGCACCCGCGCGCCCGGAACCGCCTTCGCCAGCCGTCGGTCCCGGGTCCACAGCGGGACACCCAGCAAGCCGGCAAGCGCCGCGTAAGCCGCGTCGTAGGCCGTCACCCGATGTCGCAGCCGCCAGACCTCATGAGCCATCGGCGCGAGGGAGGCGCGCCTGATCCTGAGGTCGAAGAAGTCGTCGACGGCGTCCCAGGCCCGTTGCTCGCCCAGCTGGCCACCCAGGGCAAGCCCGCGCAGCGCGCTCATCACCTCGTAGTCGATCAGGGACGGCGCATGCATGTCCTTCCCGAGGAGCTGAGCACGTAGCTGCTTGCCGTCCGCCCCGACGAGCGCGTCGACGATCAGCGACGTGTCGACGACGATCGCGTCAGCGTTCACGATCGCGCCGCACGATATCGACGCTCGATACCGAGGAGACCTCGGACCGCCGGTCGATCCGGTCGAAGACCTCGTCGAGCTGCGGCGTCGCCGCCTCGCGTTCGAGCAGGTCACGCAAGTAGGCGGTCAGCGACTGGCCACTACGGGCCGCGCGCGAAGCCAGGACGTCGCGCGAGTCTGGAGCGACGCCGCGAATCTGAATCAAAGTAGCTGTCATGCATCTACTTTACATCCTTGGGCGGATCAGCCTAGACGTGGCCGTGGCCAGCAAGTGGTGGACGAACGCCGGTAAGAGCGGTGATCTCGCGCTCAGATGCGAGTGGGCCGCGAGACCCGGATGAAAGACCATGCCAGCGCGAGGCAAGCCAGAGCCGCGCAGAGGACGGGCGGGGTGCCGATCAGCAGGAGCCCCGCCGTCACGAGGGCGACGTCGAAACCGGCCGTGGCGCTCAGCAACGCGGAGACCGGGACCGGGCCGGCGTCGGTCATGACGATGCCACCCGAGAAGTCCGGGGAGGACGAGGAGACCCAGCGCAGCGCGCCCGCGAGCCCCGATGCGCCGACGGCCCACGCGAGGAGCGACGCGGTGAGGAGCGGCAGGCCCGACACCACGAGCAGCAGGCCGCAGGCGACGATCCACGTCGCCGCCGCGAGGGCCGCGCCGACCGTCAGGGCC
>CAYVWO010000012.1:0-5136 GCA_964455495.1 uncultured Tessaracoccus sp. | reverse complement strand
GGCCGCGCCCGCGAGACCGGCGCGAGTCTGCGAGTGGCGAGCCAGGGAGAATCTCGACATGCCTGCGAGGCCGACCTTGACGCGCGCCGCTACTCGCCACGCCAGGAACGCCGCGCAGGCCGTCGTGACGGCGGCGACGAGCACGGGGCCGACGACCTGAGTCAGTGAGAGAGCCCCCAGCATCGTCCAGCTGGCGGCCGCGATCGCGACGGCTGCTCGCAGCGTGTGCCATCCTCCGCCTTGCTGCGCCAGCGCCGCGGAGAGGACAGCCAAGACCGCGGTTGACGTGCAGGCCGCGATCCACAGCGGCGAGCCGCCCGCGAGGACCCACAACAGTACGCCGGATAGGAGCCCTATCCCCACGCCGACGACGACGATCCGGCTCAAGCCGGGGGACAGAAGATCTCCCCGGTCCAGCGGAGTCGCGAGCACCCACGACGCGGTGGCCGCCGTCGTCGCTATCGGCCCCAGGAGCGACGAGACCGCGGCCACGGCGAGGAAGCTCGCGGCTATCCAGGTGAACGGCAACACCCCCGTCGCGGCGACGCATGTCGCCCCGGCCTCGCAGGTCAGCAGCGGCAGCCGGAGTTCTCCGGCGAGCGAGACGATCATCGGCAACAGGACCACCGCCGCGAAGGCCAGGGCGTACCAATCGGACCAGCTCCGACGGGGCCGTCGACGATGAGCGCGCAGCCACGCCCGGAGCTCGTCGGCTGTCCATTCGGCGTTGCGCATGCCAACATCGTAGATCCAGCCCGGATCGCCCACCGCGGCGGTTCATCGTGGCTGCAAACGTTCACTTCGCAACAGGTCGGGGCTTACCGTGAACGCCAAAGTCAGCATGCTGACTTCTATGTACACGTTGACGCCGCTCGGGGTACAGATTGAACGTTTGCAGCCACGATAACCGTCAGAGGATCCTCACCAGGGTCGCCATCCGTGCCGTCGGTCGATGCGGTCGAGGAGCTCGCCAGTGCCCCGGTATCAGACCCAGCCGTTGTCGGTGGCGGTGAGGAGGGCCTCCGCGCGGTTGCGGGCGCCGAGCTTCCCGATGGCCGAGCTCAGGTAGTTGCGCACGGTTCCCTCGGAGAGGGACACCGCGGCGGCGATCTCCTCGGTGCTCGCGCCGCCCGCGGAGGCACCGAGCACCAGCGCCTCCTTCGCCGACAGCGGCGAGGGGCCGATCGACAGCGACGCGGCGGCCAGCTCCGGGTCGACGACGCGCAGCCCGCGCGCGGCGCGGCGGATCGCCTCGACCAACCGGTCCGCCGGGGTGTCCTGGACCAGGAACCCGACGGCGCCGGCCTCGAGCGCGCGGCGCAGGTAGCCCGGGCGCCCGAAGGTCGTCACGACGATGACGCGCGTGCCGGGCGACGCCTCTGCCACCGGCGCGATCGCCTCGAGCCCATCCTCGACGCCGAGCCCGCCGTCGGGCATCTGCACGTCGAGCAGCAGCACGTCGGGGTGCTGTTCGCCGACGACGGCGACGGCCTCCGCACACGTCCCCGCCTCTCCGACGACGGCGAAGTCGTCCTCCAACTCCAGCATGGCGCCCAGCGCCGCGCGGATCAGCGCCTGGTCCTCCGCGATCACGATGGTGGTCATGGTCCCAGCCTCGCCTCAACCATGGTTCCGGCGTCCGACGACTCGACGGTCAGCGTCCCGCCCGCCTCCTCGACGCGGCGGCCGAGGCCGTCGAGGCCCTCCCCTGCGGCGCCGGGCGCGATGCCGGCGCCGTCGTCGCGCACCCGCACCCATCCCGGTCCGCACTCGATGACGCAGGTGGTCGCCGCGGCGTGCCGGACGATGTTGGTGACCGCCTCGCGCACGGCGTAGCCCAGCACCTCCGAGGCCTCGTCGTCGAGGTCCGGCACGGCAGCTGGGGTCCGCGCCTCGACCCCCGCGGCCGTCAGCACCGAGCGGGCGGAGGCGATCTCGGAGGCAAGCCGCACGTGGCGCATGCCGGAGGCGGTGGCTCGGACGTCGGCGAGGGCCTGGCGCGCGACGGCGCCCAGCGAGGCGATCTCCGCGCGGGCAGCGTCGTCGTCGCGGCCAACCAACCGGGCAGCGAGGTCGGCCTTGATGGCGACCGTGGTGAGCGAGTGGCCGAGGATGTCGTGCAGGTCACGGCCGATCCGCGCGCGCTCCGCGGCGACGGCGAGCACGGCGGTGCGCTGCTCGGCGACCTCCGCCCGGCGCCGGGCGTGCTCGGCCTGCAGGGTCAGCCCCACCGTCGAGCCGATGGTGGCCGCCATGATCGCCATTACCACTCCGAAGATGTCGCCCTGGGCGAGCGACCACCCTCCGGCGGCCAGCGCGATCAGTACGATCACCAGGCGGGCCTCCCGCCAGTGGATCAGCAGCGCGGCGGCGGTGGCGGGGAACGGCGCGAAGTAGGCGAACCTCGCCTCCCCGTCGGTCACGATGCCGAGCGTCATGATGAGCAGGATCAACCCTGCCAGCCACAGCCAGCGGCGTGCCTCTCCGAGGTGCAGCACCCAGCTGGTGCCCAGCATGAACGCGCCGATGCCGGCCATGAGTGCGGTCACCACCCACACCTGTGGGCTGTCGCGCAGGAAGTAGATGGGGATGAAGAGGAACGCGAGCGACGGCAGCGTGTAGCCGGCGCCCTGCGCGAAGCCGCGCCGCCAGCCGGGCAGCTCGCAGGCCTCGGGCACGAACCCCGGGGCCATGCGGTCCTCCGCGCGAGGCTCACGACGGCCGGACCCGCGCTGGTCGGAGCCGGCCCGGAGGACGTCGGTCACCTTCCCTCCCCTCAGTTCGATCGGCGCGAGGTGCGCACGGCTCGACGGTAGCTGAGGGCACCGAGGCCCAACAGGAGAACCGACCAGACGGCGATCACCTGGACGCCGCGCCACGGGAACGCGCCACCCATCAGCGGCCAGCCGCCGATCTGCCCCGCCCAGTACGACGGCAGCAGCTTCCCGATGGTCTGCATCGCGCCGGGCATCATGTCCAGCGGCACCCACAACCCGCCGACCATCGACAGGGCCAGCATGGTCAGCGTCGTCACCGCCGACGCCGTCTGCGGCTTGAACACCAGGCCGATGGAGAGCCCGAGCAGGACCATCGGCAGGAGCGCGGCGAGCAGCAGCCCGAAGGTCGCGGCCCAGACCTGCAGCTCGAGCCGGACGCCGCGCACCATCCCCGCGGCGAACACCGTGAGCAGCGCGGGCATCACGACGGTAACGGCGGTCAGCACCTTCGCGCCCACGAACTCCGCCGGGTTCAGGGGTGTGAGCATCAGCGTCCGGAACCAGCCCGACGACCGCTCGGACTGGATGCTGGCGCCGGCGTTCATCGCGGCGCCGAGCCCGCCGTAGGTAGCCATGGTGACCATCATCACGGCGGCGATGACGGCGCCCCCGGCCTCGTCTCCCGCGCCGCCGTAGATGGAGCTGAAGAACAGATACATCGTCACCGGCATCGCGATGATGAACACGAGGAACGACCAGTCCCGGACGATGGTGCCGAGGCTGAAGGCGTAGTAGCGGCCGAATCGCGCGACGGAGAAGCCGCGCGGGGCGGGGCCGGCCCGGTGCAGGGCGGGTGCGGTGATCGTGGTCATGTCAGGCAGCTTCCGTGAGGGCGAGGAACGCGTCCTCGAGGCTGGGCGAGGTGACCTCGACGTCCCGGACGGCCGCGCCGTCGGGGTCTCGGAACAGGGCGCGGAGGGTGGCGTCCGAGTCGGCGCTGGTGAGCTGATGCCTTCCGTTGTCGGAGGCGACGGCGAGGACGCCGGGCAGGACTGTCCAGTCGCGCTCCGGCCCGGTGAACGAGACGGTGCGTCCGCCGACCACCCGCCGGATCTCGCGGCCGGTGCCGTCGGCGATAATCCTCCCCTTGTCCAGCACGACGATCCGGTCCGCGAACTCGTCAGCCTCGTCGAGGTAGTGCGTGGCGAAGACGACGGTGCGGCCGGTGGCGGTGAAGTCGGCCATGGTGGCCCAGAAGCGGCGGCGGGACAGGGCGTCCAGGCCGACGGTGGGCTCGTCGAGGATCAGCAGCCGCGGGTCGGGCATGATGGCGAGCGCGAAGCGGACCCGCTGCGCCTGCCCGCCGGACAGCTTGCTCGTGCTGGTGTTGAGGAACGAGCCGACGTCGGCGAGCTCGATGACCCGGTCGAGCGGCAGCGGGTGCCGGTGCAGCGCCCGCATTCCGCGCAGCAGCCTGCCGACCTTCGTGTCCCACAGCAGCGTGCCGTTCTGCAGCATCGCGCCGAGGTCGCCCGCGCGGGTCGCGGCGACCGGCGACTGCCCGAACACCCGCACCTCCCCCGCGTCGGGACGGGTGATGCCGAGGATCATCTCGGTGGTCGTCGACTTGCCCGCCCCGTTGGGCCCCAGCAGCGCCAGGATCTGGCCGGTGGGGACCGTCAGGTCAACGCCGTCGACGGCGGTGAGCTTGCCGAAGCGCTTGGTGAGGGAGGTGAGGCGGATACCGGGTGTCTCGATCATGGATCCAGTCTTCGCAAAAGCGGCCCCTCGCGTGAGGGGCCGCTGTCACGAATTGCGCGTGACGAATGTCACTTTGTGTCAGCTTCCGATGAGGTTCAGCAGCACGCCTTGGGCGAAGTAGACGACGAACATCGCGGCGACGACGTACATCAGCGGGTGGATCTTCGAGGCCTCGCGGCGGATCAGTCGGATGAAGACGTAAGACAGGAAGCCCGCGCCGATGCCGACGGTGATCGAGTACGTGAACGGCATCAGGATGATCGTCAGGAAGACGGGGATGCCGATCTCGGGGCGCGTCCAGTCGATCTCGTTGATCTGCGAGATCATCAGGAAGCCGACGAAGACCAGCACGGGGCTGGCGGCCTCGAACGGGACGAGGTTGACCAGCGGCGCCAGGAAGATCGCGAGGATGAAGGCCGCACCGGTGATGACGGAGGCGAAGCCCGTGCGGGCGCCCTCGCCGACGCCCGCCGTCGACTCCACGTAGCTGGTGGTCGACGACACGGAGCCGAGGCCGCCCGCAACCGCGCCGAGCGAGTCGACGAGCAGGATCTCGGTGGTGCGCGGCGCATTCAAAAAGGCGTCGTTGAGCCCGCTCTTGGAGCCGCCGGCGACCATGGTTCGCAGCGGGTCGAAGACGTCAGAGGGCAGAAGCGAT
>CAYVWO010000011.1:7464-17784 GCA_964455495.1 uncultured Tessaracoccus sp. | reverse complement strand
AGCTCGAACCTCCTGATCGCAGGCATCGCCAGGGACAACGGGGTGCCGATGGGCATGTTCTCGTTCGCCTCGGTGGCGGTGCCCGTGGCGGTCGTCGGCATTGCGCTGCTGGCCGTCGTCGGGCCGCGGATGCTGCGCGGCGGGACCGACCACCAGCCCAAGCCGCTGAGCTGGAGGGTCGAGATTCCCGTCGGCGGCCACGCGGTGGCCAGCGGGCGCCCGGCGAAGCTGCTCGGCCTCGCCAAGGCGCGCGACTATCGGCTGACCGGCTTGCGGCGCGACGGCGAGAAGCTGCCCCCGAAGACCCCCATTCAGGAGGGCGACCTGCTGGTGTTCAAGGCCACCGAGGCCGGGGTGCGCGCGCTCTGGGCCAGCCCGGTTTTCGGCCTGTCGCCCCGGCGGCTCTTCGAGGTGTCGGTGAAGGCGGGCGTGACCGGCACGATGCACGACCTCGGGGCCGACGGCGACGTCGACGTGATCGCCGCGCGGACGAAGTCGTCCCTGAACGGCACCGAGCTCGTGGCCGGCGCCACCTGTTACGTCGCCGCCCCCAACGCGGAGGCGGTTCGGCGCAGCGAGTACGTCGCGCTCTGGCAGGAGGCCGGCAGCCGGGTGCCGCAGCCGCGCAACACGTGGAAGGCCGTGGCGATCCTGGCGGCGGTGGTGCTGCCCGCCACGTTCGGCGTCGCCCCGATCGAGTTCACGTCTGTCGCGGGCGCGCTGCTGATGGTGGCGCTCGGCGTTGTCACGCCCGCCTCGGCGGCCCGCGCCCTCGACTGGAACGTGCTCGCCATCCTCGCCGGGTCGGTGGGCCTCGGCGCCATCGTCTTGAACAGCGGCCTTGCCGACGCGCTCGCGCACGGCATCCGCTACCTCGTGTCGGGCAACAAGGTGCTCGTCGTCATCGTGTTCGCCGTTGTCACGACCCTGTTGACCAACGTGGTGTCGAACGCCGCGGCGGCGTCCATCCTCACGCCGGTCGCCATCGTCTCGGCTGCGGAGGTGGGGATGGACCCGGTGATGCTGCTGGCGTTGATCGGCACGTGCATCTCGTTCACCTTCCTGAACCCGTTCGCGCACCAGACGAACCTGATGGTGATCGAGCCGATCGGGTATACGACGGCGGAGTTCGTCCGCTTCGGGGTCCCGCTGGTGATCGTCGGGCTCGTCGTCGTGTGCGGCGTCGGGGTGTTGCTCGCCTGAGCTCGTGCGCGGCCGGCCCATTCAGACGAGTGGCACAAGAACCGCACAGGGGGCGCACAGACCCGGGTTGTTGACTCCTCTCACAGGCCGAAAGACCTAGAGAAGGAAAGACAATGAGACGCATCACGAAGATCACCGCCGGGGCGCTGGCGTCGGTTCTGCTGTTCGCCGGCTGCACCGCCGCCGGGACGACCGGAGCCGGCCAGCCCGCCGCCAGCCAGGCCGCCGCGGCCGGGACCACGGCCGCCACCTCCGCGACCACCACGACGGTGGAGGTAAGCCCCGCCGTCGACTGGGCCAGCCTGCCGACCACGGACGTCACCCTGACCGACGACGGCCTCGCCATCACCGAGGCCGGCACCTACGTCCTCACCGGCACGACCACCGGGCAGGTGACCGTCGACTCCGACGGCTCCGTGCGGATCGTCCTCGACGGCGCGACCATCGCCAGCTCCGTGGGCGCGGCCATCCAGGTCGATGGCGCCGAGCTGGCCGTCATCGAGCTGGCCGACGGCTCGACCAACGCCGTCTCCGACGCCGCCACCCGCGCCGACGAGGAGATCGACGGCGCGATCTACTCCGCCGACGACCTCGTCATCACCGGCGGCGGCGCGCTGACCGTCGCGGCCGCCTTCGCCGACGGCATCGTCGGCAAGGACGACCTGTGGATCGAGTCCGGCACCATCGGCGTCACTAGCGCCGACGATGGCATCCGCGGCAAGGACTCGCTGACCATCAGCGGCGGCACCATCACGATCGACGCCGCGGGCGACGGCATGAAGGCCAGCAACGACACCGACCTCGGCAAGGGGCAGCTCGTCGTCGCGGGCGGCGAGATCGCCATCTCCACCGGCGACGACGCGGTCAAGGCCGAGCAGAGGGTCTGGATCGCCGGCGGCACCATCGACATCGCCGAGTCCGTCGAGGGCATCGAGGCGCCGGTCATCGTGATCGACGACGGCGACATCACCCTCAACGCCTCCGACGACGGCGTCAACGCCTCGGCCTCGGAGATCGTCGCGGACGGCTTGAGCATCACGATCAACGGCGGCAACCTGACCATCGTCATGGGCCAGGGCGACACCGACGCCATCGACAGCAACGGCGACCTCGCCATCTCCGGCGGCACGCTCGGCATCACCGCGCAGTCGGCGTTCGACTTCGACGGCGCGGGGACCCTGACCGGCGGCGCGATCACCGTCAACGGCGAGCAGGTCACCGAGCTGACCAACCAGATGATGGGCGGTCCCGGCGGCCGCCGGCGGCCCTGATCCTAGAAGGTGGCGAGGATGTCGACGACGAAGATCAGGGTCGAGTTCGCCGGGATAGTCTCGCTCTCGTCCTCGCCGTAGGCAAGTTCGGAGGGGATGACAAGCAGTAGGCGGCTGCCGACCTTCTGGCCGACGAGGCCCTGGTCCCAGCCATCGATGACGCCGCCGACGCCGACCTGGAAGGTGAGCACGTCGTCGGGGGCCTCGCGGTGCCACGAGGAGTCGAATTGCGTGCCGTCGGTCAGCCAGCCCGTGTACTTGACGACGACCGACTGGCCGGACTCGACGGCGGCGCCGGTTCCCTCGATCAGCGGCTGGACCACGAGCTCCTTCGGCTCGGTGAAGGACGACGGGACGGTGACCGTCGGCTTCCCGTCCTCGAACGCGATGGCGGGGAGCTTCTCGTCGGTGGGGGTCACCTCGGTGCCCGAGGCGGCGTCCGGGATGACCTGCGTGCCCGTCACGGAGAGGACGTAGAGGTAGCCGTTGGTTGCCTCGCCGGTGTAGCTCTCCTCGGCGCTCATGCCGGGCTGGCCCCACAGGAGGCGGGCGCCGACCTTGGAGCCGACGAGGGAGGCGGTGAGCTTCTCGCCGAAGGTGCCGGCCGAGATGGTGAAGGTCTCGGGCGCGTCGCCGTCGGGTGTTGTGCCCCAGGTGGAGTGGACCTTCTTGCCCGTGACCAGGTCGCAGACCAGGTAGTTGAAGGTCATCAGCTGCCCGTCGCCGAGCGCGTCGCCGCTGCCCTCGTCGGCCACCCGGACCACCTCGGACGTGATGGGCTGCGCGGCGTCGAAGGTGACCGACGGCGCGGCCGCGGCCTCGCCGCTCAGGGTCACCGCGGCGATCGCGGCCGTCGAGGCCGCCTCGTCGGCGGCGGGCGCCTCGGACGGCGCCGTGCCGCTGGTCTCGCAGGAGCCACCGGTCTTGGCGACGTCCTCGGCCGCGCCGGAGGCATCGGGGGACGCCGAGGACGTCAATGCCTCGTTGCTGGTGGCGGGGCTGGAGCATCCCGCGAGGAGCAGCCCGGCGCCGAGGCCGAGCGAAACGATGAGTCGTGTGGGAGTTTTCATGGGGGAGGAAGTGTCCTTGATCGTCGCGTGTTTCCCGGCAGAGCGCGGGCAGAAGTTCCCCCAACCTAGCGCGCGTTCCTGTGCCGGGCCTATGCGAGCCGGCGGCGGAGCAGCCAGGTGAGGGCGACCAGCGCCGCGCCGCCGCCGACGACGACGAGCGCGCTCGGCTGGCCCGCGAGGAGGAGGACCAGCGCGCCGAACCCCGCGGTGCCGCCGACCAGCGCGACGGCGCGGGGGACCCCGCGAGCCAGGGCCGCAGCCTCGACCCTGGCGCCAGGGGCGACGCGTTCTGCCCACCAGGCGAGCCGGACACCGGCGTAGGCGAGCGGGAGGAGCGGGAACACGACCGGGTCGAACGGGCCGTGCCCGGCGGCGGCGACGAGCACCCCCGCGGCCACGACGACGGCGTGGACGGAGGCAGGGAGGGTCGCGGTCGCGGCCGCCGCGACGGCGATCGTCACCCAGGCGAGCCCGGCGGGCATCCCGACGCGCCACGCGACGATGGCCGCGATCCCCGCCGCGACGAGCACCAGGACCGCGCGCAGCAGCCACCCCGGCACCGTCGGCCCGGTCTCAATCGCGACCCGGGGCAGGGCGCGGTCGTCGGGTCCCGGTAGGTGGCGAAGCAGCGGCAGCTCGCGGGCCAGCATCCGAAGCCAGCGGGTCATCGCCGATCCCTCCCGGCTGTGCGCGCGAGCGCGTCCAGCTCCGCGGCGGCGCCCGCGCCGGACGCCCAGCGCACGACGGGGATGCCCTCGCGGGCGAGGCCGTCGAGCCGGAGCTGCCGCTCCAGGCGCACGATCCGCCAGGCGATGGCGACCCGCGGGTCGCTCACCGGCCGCACGTCGGGCAGCGTGTCGACGACGACCACCGGATGCCCAAGGCCGCGCCACGTCCGCGCCAGCTTCGCCGCGGCCTCGTCGAGCACGGTGCTGAACAGGTAGATGAACGCGTCGCCCGGCACCTGCGGCGGCCGGACGGTGGGGCGCGGCTGCCCAACGGGATGGGCGAGCGCCAGGCCGTGCAGCAGCCGACGCAGGTGTCGTCGCCCCGAGGCCGGCGGCAGCGGACGGGCCTCCCGGGCCAGGTCGACGAGGCCGACCCGGTCGCCGTCCCTGACGAGGGCGTGAGCCACGCTCGCGGCGGCGTGCCGGGCGAGGTCCAGCGAGGTCGGCTCGTCGACGCGCTGGTCGCGGAACGCGCCCCAGGCCCGCACGTCGGGGCCGACGTCGTCGCGGGAGTCGACGACGAGCACGACGACGGCCTCGGCGTCGGCGAAGACGCGGCGCACGTAGAGCGTGTCGAGGTCGGGCGAGCGGCGCGCGGTGGTGCGCCAGTCGATCCGCTTCAGCCGGTCGCCCGGCACGAACGGGTGAACGTCGCGGAGTTCGCTGCCATCGCCGAACCGGCGGGAGGGCCGCGGGCCGGTGAGTCCGCGAAGCCGACGCGGCAGCGGCACGCGGCTGAGCGGGGCGGACGTCGGCAGCACGAGCCGCGCGGAGCCGCCGACCGTGGAGACCGCGTGCTCCCAGACGCCGTCGTAGCCGCGCGCGTCCGCGAGCGCCGTCGCCTGGGGCCCGGTCCGCACCGACGCCAGCCGCAGCCCGAGCCTCCGCCCGGCGCGGGGCAGCCGCACGACCACCTCGGCGCGCCGATGACCCGCCGCGGAGGCTCGAACGTGCGCCAGCTCGCCGCCCGCGATGCGGACGGCGGAGGCGATCGTTCCGGCCTCTCCCTGAGGCGCGGGCTCCTCGACAATCGTTGACGGCGCGTCCGGCGGCCGCGTCCGGCTGAACACCACGGAGAGCAGGGCGGGGACGCCGAGCAGCCCGACGTCCGGGCGGCCGAGGGTGAGCGCGACGACGAACAGCACGACGGCGGCCACCGCGGCCGGCCGGACCCCCGACGCGCTCCAGGCCGGGGCGCCGGACCGGGCCGGGATCGGCGGCATCAGCGCCGCCGCACCGTCGAGGGCCCGGGGACCGTCCCCAGCAGCTCCGCCACCACCGCCTCTGGCCGGCGGCCCGACGCCCAGGCGCTCGCCGTGAGCGTGAGCCGGTGCGCGAGGACCGGGACGGCCACCCGCTTGACGTCCTCGGGCAGGACGGCGTCGCGGCCGTCCAGCGCGGCGACGGCGCGGGCGAGCAGCACCAGGTTCTGCGAGCCGCGCGGCGACGAGCCGACCTCGAGCACGGGATGCCGGCGGGTCGCCGTCACGAGGTCCACGCAGTAGGCGATGACGTCGGCGTCGACGGGCAGCGCCTCGACGCCCGCCTGCATCGCCAGCACGGTCGACGAGTCGATCACCTGCGAAACCGGCGCGGCCTCCTGCCGCCGGGCGAGCCGCCGCGCGAGCACCTCGCGCTCGCCGGCCGCCTCCGGATAGCCGACGGCGAGCCGCACCATGAACCGGTCGAGCTGCGCCTCGGGCAGCGGGTAGGTGCCCTCGTACTCGACGGGGTTCGACGTCGCGACCACGTGGAAGGGCAGCGTGAGCCGCCGACTGGCGCCGTCGATGGTGACCTGCCGCTCGGCCATCGCCTCGAGCAGCGCCGACTGGGTCTTCGGCGCGGTGCGGTTGATCTCGTCGGCCAGGAACAGGCCGGTGAAGACGGGGCCGGGGCGGAACACGAAGTCGCCCTGCCGGGGGTCCCACACGCTGGAGCCGGTGATGTCGCTCGGCAGCAGGTCCGGCGTGCACTGGAGCCGGGCGAAGCCCAGCCCGAGCGCCGTGGCGAGGCTGCGGGCGGCGAGCGTCTTCCCGGTTCCCGGCACGTCCTCGAACAGGACGTGGCCGCCCGCGAGGATCGTCGCGAGGGCGACCTCGAGGGTGTCGCGCATGCCGACGACCGCGGTCCCGACCTCGTCGAGAATCCGCCTGCCGAGCCGGGCGATGTCGGCTAGCGGGAGCGGGTCGGCGAGGGGCGCGGGGGAGTCGCTCATCGGGGGGTCCTTTCGTCGAGCCGGTCGATGGCGTCCAGCCAGGTCTGCAGCGTGCGCGCGGTGGGGCGCTGCCCGGAGGCGAGTCCGGCCGCGACGCGGGGGCCGAGCAGGCGGTCGACGTCGGCGCGCTGGGCGGGGTCGTCGGCGTCGACGCCGAGCGCGGCGAGCCGGGCGGCGGCGATCCGGCGGACCCGCTCCACGACGCGGCCGCGCACCCGGGAGTCGGTGTCGAAGACCTGCCAGGCGAGGTCGCTGACGCCGCCGCGGGAGCCGGGGCGGTCGGCGACGGCACGGGCGGGCCAGCCGCGCCCCGGGCGGTCGTCGGCGGCCGAACGGAGCGAGAGGAGGACGAGGACGAGGCACCCGAGGAGCGCCGCGTGAGCGGGGTCGAGGATGCCGCCAAGGCCGAGCAGGCCGGCGATTGCCCCGACGACGACGGCCCGGACGGCGTCGGCTCTCGTCGCGGTCACTGCGCCTCCTCCCCGGGCTGCCGGGTCTCCTCGGGGGCGGCGTCGAGGGCCCCGGCGATGCGGGTGAGCGCCGCCCGGGCGTCCCTGACGTCGTCGGCGGTGATGTCGTGGGCGGTGAATCGCGCCCGGTGGTAGAGCGCGCGCAGCGAGGCCACGGCGTCGGCGGGGGCGGGCGTGCGCTCGAGGAGGACGACGGTGAACTCGGTGGCCGTCTGGGCGGGGTCGCGGGAGGCGCCCTGGAGCTCGGCCTCGTCCTCGAGCGCCACCCACGCGGCGGTGACGGCGTCGCGGGGTGTTGCGGCGTTGCTCAGGTGGGCGTCCGCGCGGGCGACCGCCGTGGCCAGCGACGCGATGTCGACCTCGACGGCGCCGAGGACCTCCCCCGGCCGGGCCTCGCCCGCCGCGGCCCGCGCGTCGTCTGGGCGCCACGCCGCGCGCAGCCGCCGGAGGAGCCGGAACAGCAGGAGGGACGCGACGGCGATGGCGAGGGCGACGAGGGCGATCGTGATGGCCCGGCCCACGTTCGGGGGCGGTTCGGGCGCCTCGCCCATGGGCTCCTCGGGCGGGAAGGTCATCGGGGGGAGCCCGGGGTCGGGCAGCTCGATCATCCCGAAGGTCGGAAGGTGCAGGGTGACGACCCAGGGCGTCGCGGCGGCGGCCCCGAGCAGGACGAGCGCGACCGCGGCGATCACGCCGACGCGGGTCAGCCCGCCGGGCCTCGCCGCGCCGTCGCCTTCAGCCATCGCGCCAGCATACCGACCGGCTCGCCGCCCCGAGCGGGGCGCCCCTCACCGTGTCGCGCGTCCCGCCCGGCGCGCCAGGAGGAACACGGCGAGGGCGACGCCGGTCAGCGCGGCGCAGAGCGCGAAGACCCCGGGGTACCCGAGCGACTCGATCCCCGCGACGGCGATGATCGGCCCGGAGAGGATCGCGCCGATGCGGCGCGTGTTCATGAACAGGCCGGTGGCCAGGCCCGGCCGCGGGATGATCTGCTGGAAGAGCGTCATGCCGATCCCCGCGATCGCGGCGAAGAACCAGGCGTTCAGCAGCTGGGCGGCCAGCAGCGTCGCGGGGTCGCGCAGGAAGACGAGCGCGACGTAGTAGAGGACGCCCGCCACGCATCCGCTGATCATCAGCGCGGAGGTCGAGAATCGGCGGCCGCTGCGGCCCATCAGCCACAGCGCGGGAACCTCGACCAGGGCGGCGACGGCGAGCGTGATCCCGCCCCAGATCAGCGGCAGGCCGAGTTGGGCGGTCACGAACAGCGTCATGATCGTCATGACGACGGAGTTGGTGGCCTGGAGCAGCACGAAGGCCACGACGATAGCGACCACGGCCGACAGCCGCAGCGGGGTGTGGTCGTCGGAGTCCGCGGTCCTCGGCACGGCGGTGGCGCCCGTGCGCCGTCGGCTGCCGATCACCTTCGCGCGCCACGTCGGCCAGCAGCCGACGTACTACGCGCAGATCCGCGGCCAGCACGGCGATCGCTACGCCGACCTCACGCAGGACCCGGCGTGGGCCTTCGGCGAGGGCAAGTCCTACACCACCGTCGCCTACAGCGGCCTCGTCCTCGACGCCGCCGAGCTGGGGCTGGGCGACACGGTCGTCGGCCGGGTGACGCTGACGAACACCGGGTCGCGGCCGAGCCGCGAGACGGTGCAGGCCTACATCCGCGACGAGGTGACCAGCGCCAGCTGGGCCGACCGGGAGCTGAAGGGCTTCACCCAGGCGTGGGTGCAGCCGGGGGAGTCGGTCGAGGTGGAGGTGCGGGTGCCCGTCGCCGCGTGCACGATCGTCGACGCGTCGGGGAATCGGATCGTCGAGCCGGGCGAGTTCAGCCTGCTCGTCGGGCCGTCCTCCCGGACGACCGACCTGCTCGCTGCCTCCTTCACCGTCGGCTAGGCCGTTCGGTGCCCGCGTCGCGGGCCCCGCACTTCATCGGTAAAGTGCGGGGGCATCGTGCCGCGCGAGCCGCACGAGGACTGGGATTCACATGGTTACTTACATCCAGTAAGTGATTCGTTGAAGGCGACGCGCCACGGCGTCGTCCATGGGGCGAGGGCCTTGTTCCCACATCGAGGTAGAGGCAGGCGAGATCGATGATCAAGCAGGAGGGGGCCGGGCGTCCCCCCAAGACCCGTCCGGAGACCCTGCGGAGGCGCACAGCCATTCTGAAGGCCGCGACGGAGGTCTTCGGGCTGAAGGGCTACTCCAACGCGTCCCTGTCGGAGATCGCCGATCGGGTCGGAATGACCCACGCGGGGGTCCTTCACCACTTCGGGAGCAAGGAGAACCTCCTCAACGAGGCCGTTCGGTTCCGGGACGTCTCCGACCTCGCCGAGCTGGGGCTTGAGCGTCTGCCGTCGGGCCGTGCGCTGTTCGACCACCTGATCGAGACGGCATTCCGCAATCAGGAGCGCGCGGGCATCGTCCAGGCGTTCGTGGTCCTCTCCGCCGAGGCGATCACCGACGACCACCCGACGGGCGAGTACTTCCAGGAGCGCTACCGGAACCTCCGCCGCGAGATCGTCGAGGCGTTCCAGGAGCTCTGCGCGGACGCCGGGGTTGCCGATCCCGACACGATCACCCACGCCGCCGCCGCGATCCTCGGGGCCATGGACGGGCTCCAGTATCAGTGGCTGCTTGAGCCGGGGGTCTTCGAGGTCGGCCCCGCGTCGAGGTTCGCGATCAACGCGATCGTCGACGCCGTCCTCGGCCCCGCCGATCCTCATCCCCCGGGCCCGGCCGCGGAGGTCGTTCCTGAGCGGCGCGCCAGCGGAGGATGACGACCGCGGCGGTCGCGGCCAGCGCCTCGCCTGCGGGCAGCGCAATCCAGATGCCCAGCGGGCCGAGCGCGCCGAGCGCAAGGACCAGCGGCACCTTGAGGAGCAGCAGCGTTCCCACCGAGATCAGGTACGACGGCGCGGGGCTCCCCAGCGCCTGGAAGTAGGCCGAGACAAGCGGCGCGACGCCCGCGAAGACGAACCCTGTGGAGAGGATCCGCAGCGCGTCGACGGTGAACGCGACGGCCCCCGGGTCCGTGAGAAACGCTCCCGCGATCGGGCGCGCCGCCAGCGCGACGACCGCGGCCGCCGTCGCCCCGTAGACGACAGTGGCGCCCAGCGCGAGGGCCCGGGTGCGGCGAACCCGCTCGAACTGACGCCGTCCGGCGTTGAAGCTGACGATCGGCTGGGTCCCCTGGGTGATGCCCGTCTGGGGCATCGAGACGAACGTCTGGACCCGGGCGCAGACGGCGTAGGCCGCGATCACGGCGGCGCCCGCGACGGCCAAGGTGGTGTTGACCAGCACGGCGAGCAGCGTCGCCCCGAACCCGGCGAGGAACGACGGCGCGCCGACGGCGAG
>CAYVWO010000011.1:261-7364 GCA_964455495.1 uncultured Tessaracoccus sp. | reverse complement strand
GTGGAGAAGATCGCCCCGCCGACGATCACCGTCGCGTACGGCCGGGCGTAGGGGAGGGTCTCGGCGGTGGCGCCGACCAGCCGCAGCAGGGGGTCGAGGAACGCGAGGCCCACGATGGTCACGGCCACCGCCGTCGCCCAGAAGATCGCGAAGGAGTTGCCCGCGGCGCGTCCGGCCAGGTCGGGACGGCGGGCGCCGAGGGCGCGCGAGACCAGGGACGCGCCGCCCACCCCTACCGTCGTGGACACCGCGCCCAGGAGCAGGAGCAGCGGCGCGACCAGGTTGACGGCGGCGAGCGCGGTCTCGCCGACGCCGCGCGCGACGAACCACGCGTTGGTGAGCGCGTAGATGCCCTAGACCCCGACGGAGAGGGTCGTCTGGGAGCACGTCCACCACAGCAGCCGCCCGATGGGGCGGGTGCCGAGGTCCTCGGCGCTGCCGTGCGGGGTGCGGGCGCTCACCGTCGTCGGTCAGCGCCTGCGGCCGAAGGCGGCCATCAAGGCGTCGAGCTCGCGTCTCCCGAAGTCGTAGACCTCCGTGTCGGTGTGGCCGCGGTACCGCGTCTCGACGATCATGATGACGGCGAGGTAGAGCGAGTACAGGCGCCGCCGCGTGCGTTCTGCCGGGGTGAACTCGGCGATCCCGAACCCGGCCATGAAGTCGGCGGGATCGCCGAAGGCGGGCATGTCCAGCCCGGTCAGGCCGGCCTCCATCAACGGGTCGCCGTAGATGGCGCGCTCGTGATCGAGGACCGCGACGATCCGGCCGTCGCGGATCATGGAGTTCTTCGTCCAGAGGTCAACCTCGATGAGCCGGGGCACCGTGACCTCGTCGAGCGCGTCCGCGTTCTCCGCCAGCACCCCGCGGACCTGGTCGGGCTCCCAGCCAAGATCGATCCCGACGCGTTCGCCGTCGACGAGGGTGCTCTCGAGCGCGGCGGTGAACGCCTCGCGCCAGGTCCCGAAGCCCTCGCCCAGCAGCGGGCCGAAGTGCGGACCGACGACGGTGTTGATCTCGCGATTGAGGGCGCCAAGCTCGCGGTTGCCCGCCGCGACGACCTCCGGGCTCAGTCGTCCGGCCGCCGCCGCGAGCCCGAAATTGTCGGCGTCGACGTACTCCATGAAGAACAGGTCCGCGTCGACGACCTCGTGAGACAGGTCGACGTGGTCGATCCGGGGCACCGGGACCGACGTCTGCGTCGAGACCAGCCGCATCGCCTCGAGTTCCGCGCGCATCATCCCGATCTCCCGGGTGAGCACGGTCACGTCGGCCGGCGGCGCGATCTTCAGCACCACCTGCCGGCCGTTCCGCAGGGCGATCCGGTAGGCGACGTTGAACCAGCCCTCCGTGATCTCGTGCGCGAAGTCGTCGCCGTCGGGAACCTGATCGGCGCCGTACGCGCGCCCGACCAATGTGCGCAGCACGGAGACAGGTTGGCGGTTCTTCGTGGTGCTCTCCATCGAGTGCCTCTTTCGTAGACGACGCTGATCAGGAGCGACGGTAGCGGAAACCGATGTCGATCCCGAGCGTCGCCAAGACGCGGGCCACCGTCCCGTGCTCCCGCTCGGCCGCGGCCCGCACGATGTGCGACCCCTTCAGCCCGCGCGGCCGATCCTGCTTCGCGAGGACCCGCGCGCGCTGAAACACGTCCTGTGAGGACTGCTCGCTCCGGTACACGCCTTTGTTCGCGGTCGCCGGTGGCAGGGCGCTCTGCGCCGACGGCATGCCGAGCGACGCGAGCGCCGCGGCGTGGGTGCTCACCAGCGCCGCCCGGAACTGGTCGGCGTCGACCCCGAGAAGGGTGCGCGCGGAGCCCTCGTCGAGGAGGAGGGCCGCCAGCACGAGGTGCTCGGCCGCCGGCTTGCTCTCCCCGAGTGCCAGCGCCTGCTGTTCGGCCTCGGTGAGCAGGGCCTTGATGGTCCGGATGTCCTGGACAGCGTTCATCACGCTTTCCTTTCTGGAGACGTGCGTTTGGAGGGTGCAAGGCGCTTGTGGGCGGCCTGCGCGGTCATGCCGAGGGCCTGACCGATGCTCGCCCAGGTCCAGCCTTGGGCGAGGGCGCTATCGACGGCGGACCGCTCCAGCGAGGCGGCGAGCCGTCGTAGCGCCACGACCGCGGCGAACGCCTCGTCGGGATCGTCGGGGGAAGGGACGGTGAGCGGATCGGCCATGTCATCACCATTAGTTTGATGAGGCGGCACCTGTCAACTTCTGTTGATAGCTCGCGTCTGTGTCGCGGCTCTAGCGCCTCCGCCCCGCACCCGTGACCTTAGGAGGTAGATGTTTGTTGGTCCATCAACAAACATCGACCTCCTAGTAGGTGTCGAACGGTGCGCTCGTCGGCGATGACGACGGTGTGCCGCCGTCGCCGCATCCGGTCAGGGGCGCGATGACGGCGAGGGATGCGGCGGTCCCGACGGACGCGCGGGTGAGGATATGTGGCCCCTTGGCGTCTGAAGGGGGCTCATGTATTCTTGAATCTGAGCAATACCTCGTCTCCCGTCAGGTGAGAGAGGTTGACCCCTGGTGTAGCTGCGGCAGCCAGGGGTTGCTCCGTATCTAGGGCAAAACCGTGCACATCGCGCTGATGCGCGGGAATAGGTCCGGTGTACGCCCGGTGATCTGGTGTCGATAGGCGCTGCACACCAGGTCAGGAAGCCAGAGCAGCTGCTCGTCGTTGGGGCTGGTCTGATAGAGGCGCGTGCCGGGAGTGATACGGCCGTCCGCGAGAAGTCGCGCTTTGGTCCGGGCGTCGTTGTTGGCCATGCGGGCCGTGAGTCGTCTCTCCAGCACAAACAGCTCAACCGGCCCGGTCGGTGATGCAGCGCTGTTCACGTGGGTCAGCAACGAGTGCAGGCAGTCGGCTCGGGCGCCTTCTCCGTCGGTGTCGCCTGGGGCGACTCGGCGTTCGTGCGCGATGAGATATGCCTCGGTTCCAGTGGGTTCTCCGAGGTAGTCGAGCAGCTCGCGGGTCTTGCTGGTCCCTTCGACGGTCCGTAGGGACTCAGTGGTATGCCAGTAGCTGCCGCCGACGACCCCCTGGATGTCGGCTCGCACGAGGTCGCGCTGGTCGGCCTGCACCACCGCTGCGGTCATCACGTAGTAGGTCGGCCCACCGGCTTCTATGCGGTATGTCTCGTCAAGGTAGGCAACTGGCCGACTGCCGTTGTATCGGTAGGCCGACTCGAGCGCATCGCGGGCTGGGGTACTTCTTCTGATGCGCACGGAGACGAACTCTATCTGGTCAGGGGAAGAGTTCCCTGGCGAAGTCGTTCGACCACTGGATGCTCCCGCTGGCGCGACGGGGCTCTAGCCTCAATCTTTCATCGGTTGGCGTGGTGGGGGTGTTCGGCGTCGTTGCCGTGGTTCTTGGTCGTCGCACGTACGACACCGGCTACCGGGGACACGAGCGTGCGCTCCATAGACAAGGTCGCCTTGGCAGGCACGGCACGGGCATCGTCGATCATCCGAGACGTAACCGCCAGTTCACTCGGCGCCGCTTCGGCGCCAACAGTCTGCGGCGCTGGCCGAGGTGGGGTCGTAGGCGAACTCCTGGGTCTTGTTGTTGAAACCGCGGCCGGAGAGGATCGCCGCGGAGGCTGCGACGTCGGCCTCGGTGAATCCCGAGGGCAGGCCGACGGTGTGGAGTTCGAGCAGTTCTCGTCCGTAGTTCTCGTTGACGCCCTTGGCGTCGGACTCGTTATTGCTGAGATACACCCATGAGGGATCGAGCTGGTCCGCGACCCACTGCGCCAGCCCGGCATCGGCGATCTCGGCGGTCGCCCGCGACCCGACGGCGAGGCCGGCCCTGCAGAGCAGATGCGCGCGTGTCTCCGCGGTGTCCTTGACGGGGAGGTCGAGCGGTGGCGCCTTCTTACGCTGCGCGACCGGGGCGTCTCCGATCTCGGCGGCGTTGTGGGCGGCGGGAGGGCCGAGCGCCGCCGAGGACGGGGCGGGGTTGCTCGCGGACGCATACGACTGATCCCTGTCTGCGGCTGTGCAGGTGGCCGTCGCGGTTGACTTTGCTGTGGCGACGCGGGCTTGGGCGACTGTGTTCTGGATGGCGATCCGGAAGGCGAACTCGTCGGCGAACTTGAGGTCGACCTCGTGGTCGTGCCGCGGGCCGTGGTGACTCGGGTGCGTCGGGCGGAGCTCGATTCTCGGGCTTCCCCCACGCCTTTACTGAATCGTGCTGAGATTATCTCAGGAAATTCTCAGAGTCGATCTTGAGGGTGCGAAAGTGCCCCGGCGTCGAGCAGTGCTCGCATCTCGCGGACATGCAAATGGCTCTGACTAGGTAGTTTGTGGAGCATAGGGGACTCGAACCCCTGTCGAAACGCGTCTGGCTAGGAGCCTAGCAACTACCGGCACCCAGCGTGCTACGAACGTGCCACGACCCTCGGGCCCGTGGCCTATCGCAGTGGCGCCACTCGGGTATGCCGCTGAGACCTCCAGCCTGCGCAATCAGCCCAAGGTGTTGACACATATGATCCCAAGAAAGACGATATGTGTATGCGAGTGACGGTGTCAGATGCCGCGAGCGAGGCGGGCGTGACCACCCATCAGGTCCGCGCCGCGCTGCGCGATGGCACGCTGCAAGCCCACCACACCTTCGGCCGCGAGCCGGTCATCGACGACATCGCCCTCATCGCCTGGAAACGCTCGCGCTCCCGGGGCCGGCGCTGGAGCCAACGCGCCACCCATGCAGCCCTCGACCTGCTCAGCACCGGAACAACCACATGGTTCATCGGCTCTGAACTGAGCCGGCTCAGACGCGTCCTGCGCGAAGCCACACCCAATCACCTCGCGTATCTCGCCGGCGGCCTGGGCGGCACGTGGGCCAGATACCGCACCCTTGAGCCCGTGGAAGGGCTCGACCCGATCGGCCCATCAGCGGCCGGCGACGTCGTCCGGTTCGACATGGTTGGCTCTCGGAGGATGTCCTTCGTGGAGGTCGACGACCTCAACGAGTTCGAGACCCGCGCTCTGGTCGCCCCCGACGGGGAAGGAGATCTCGGAGTCGTCGAGCGCCGACCCGACGGGCGGATCGCCCGCGTCCTGCTCGACACATACCTGCTCGGCGACAGCCGCGAATCCTCCGCAGCAGCACAGGCACTGATGGAGCGCGCCCGTGACCTCTGACCCGTTCGACCTGCTCGACGAGATCGCCACCGTGCTGCCGCCAGCTCACTGGATGCTGGTCGGCGGGCTGATGGTCCACGCCCACGCGATCCTGGCCCGCGTCGGGATCAACCGCCCCACCTTGGACGCCGACATCGTCGTCGAGGTCAGGACCGCTGGCAGCTACCCGGAAGCCGCGCGAGCAATCCAGCAACTGGGGTTCGAACCGCACGACCCGGTCAACCCCGACGCCCCGAGCTACCGTTTCGACCGCGGAACCGACCGGATCGACCTGATGGCCCAGGACAGGACAGAGGCTGTGCGGTTCCGGAGCAGGGCCGTGCTCCAAGTGCCCTCCTCGGATTCGGCATTGAAGAACACGCAGAGCTATGACCTGCCTTCCGGCACACGCATCCGCATCCCCACCCTGGGCGGTGCGCTGGCGCTGAAAGGGGCGGCCTGCGCCACCTCGTCGCCCAACACAATCCGCCACGCACAGGACGGCCTGGTCCTGCTCGCCTGCGCCGACGCTGTCGGCGTGCCCACCTTCTCCAAGTCCCAGACCACACACGTCAACCGGCTCCTGCAGGATCTGAACAACATTGAGGCATGGAGCCTCGCCGGCCCAGCCGAGGTTCGCCGGGCGATGCGGGCCGCGAAGGCCATCCGCTCCGACTGGGCCGTTCCCTCATTCCTGACGTCTGGCTGGCGCTAGGGAGCTCCCTTCCCAACGACGATGGTGGCGGTCGAGGGGAGCCATCCGCAGCGTCCGGGATGGTCACGCGGGAGACACCCACCAGGCAGCCACACGAAACCGGGTTGATGAGGGAATCTAGACGTAGGCGTCCCAAACAATCCACTCGTCAGGGAGTTCGCAGTCTCCTCGACGGGCCGGACCACCACCGAAACCCCTGACTGCTGTACGTGCCTCGCGGTGGCTCGATCGTCCCGACGACGACGATGCTTGCAAGGGTTCGCCGTGACTCCGTGCCGAACTGTGTCAGGGTGCCCGGCTCAACGCACCGGGCGCGGCATGTCCGGATGTTCGGTGAGGGGCTACTCGTAGTGGGTCCACATCCTCAGGATGTGGACGACGTGGCGATCAGGGAGCACCTCATAGACAAGTCGGTGCTGGATGTTGATGCGCCGTGAGTAGCAGCCAGCGAGGTCACCGACCAACTTCTCGTACTTGGGTGACGTGGTGAACGGATCCTGGGCCAGAACCTCTAGCAGGTGCTGCGCCTTCGTCTTCAGCCCTGAGGAGGCCAGCTTCTTGGCGTCCTTCTGAGCTTGGCGTGAGTACACCAGAGTCCAGGGACTCACCAGTCCAGCTCGGTCGAGCCCGCGTCGACGCCCTCCGCGCGGGCGCGCCGGATGGAATCGGCCAACCCCGGTACCGACTCAAGGAACAGCGTCTCCTGGATGGCGAGCCAGTCCTCCTCGCCGATAAGCACGGCGTTGCCACGCTGGCCGGTGATGGTCAGCGGCTCGGACTCCTCGTTGACCTGGTCGATCAACCGGTACAGGTTCGCGCGGGCAGACGTTGCGCTTACAGCAGTCACGGGTACCACCTCCACCAAGCAGCGTACGTTATGACGTACGTTCCTGCAAGTATGGACGAAGGAGTCAAGGTCACGCGGCAGGGGGCACCGATGCGATTCGGTCTGGCCATACACCTGCCACACCGGATTCGACCGTCCCAGGAGCGGCAAGAGCGTGCGTTTGGAACCCCGAACGGAAGACCCGATCACGTCCTCGGTGATTTCGGGTCGGTCAGTTCCACTGTTTGCCCGTCCGGGTCCAGGATGACGAAGGACCAGTAGCCCACCCAAAAGGGCTCAGTTCGCAGCGTCTCGACTCCGGCTTTCTTGAGCCGGTCCACGGCTTTCTGGAAGTCGATGGGCGACAGCGCGACGGAGATGGATCTCACCTGTTCTGTCTCGGGTGCGCCCGGGAGTTGGCCCTGACTCCAGCCGGGTTGG
>CAYVWO010000011.1:0-251 GCA_964455495.1 uncultured Tessaracoccus sp. | reverse complement strand
AGGCTGTGCCGAGATGGCCCTCTGGAAGGAAATTTGCACGCAGCCATGGACGAACGCGATGTCATCGGGCTCATCCCAAATCAGCTCCAGTCCCACGAGGTCGTGGTAGAAGTCGCGGGTAGCAGCAATGTCGGTGCAGTACTCGTAGGCGAACCACGTGATCATGACCGTGACAGTATCGCGCGTCAGGTGTTCAACTGGCGCTTTGTCGATCCACCACGGACATCACGACGGCGGCAGATCAGGATATT
>CAYVWO010000010.1:0-18033 GCA_964455495.1 uncultured Tessaracoccus sp. | reverse complement strand
TTGGCCGAGGAGGCGCCCCATGTCCGACATCCATGACCTCATGCACGAGAACACCCCCGACGAGCCGTCGACGGCGGGGTGGGCCGACCAGGTCCGCGGGCGCCGTCGTCGCGGCAGGACGCTTACCGGCGTCGCCGCGGGCGTGCTCGCCGTCGGCCTGGCCGTCCCCGTCGGCGTGTCCGTGCTGAACCGTCCGGTCGAGGCCGCGCGCCCGGCCGACGCGCTGGGCGCCCCGGCTGGTCCCCCCGAGCCCGCGCCGTTGCAGGAGCGCACGGCCGCGGACGTGTGCGCCGAGGCCGGGCCGCTGATGTTCGTGGCCGCCAACACCACCGAGTACAAGGTCTGGGGCGACCCGGTGCTCAAGGAGGGCGCGGTCCGGGCCTGGCTCTGCGGCGACGACACCGTCCAGGACGGGGTCGCGTTCGGCACCCGCGGCCCGCTCGACCCGCTCACGGTCGACGTCGACAAGGCGATCTCGTGGTTCCTCACCGCCCCCGAGGCGGACCGCGACGGGGTGTGTACCGCGGATTATCGGCTGACCTATATCGTCGCCTTCGAGTACGACGACGGCTCGCTGATCCCCGTCAGCGGCGAGCTGCACGGCTGCCGCACCGTCACCGACGGCTCCCGCATGACCACCGGCGGCGAGGAGTTCCTCGATCTGCTCGCCGACCTGTGGACGACCAACCGCGCCCCAGACTTCGAGGCGCCTGCCCAGCCGTGCGCTGCGACCGGAACCATCCTCGTCGCCAAGCCTGAGGACACAACCTCCGCGGCCGTCTGCCGCATCGAGCAGGATGGGACGGTCCGTTCGGCGGAGGTCGAGGACGCGGCGGCGATCGGTGCGGCCATCGCGGCCGACGCCGTCGTCGCCGACGAGACGCAGCTCTCCTTCTCCGATCTGGTCACGCTCGAGCTCGCCAACAAAGCGGGCGAGATCGTGCGCTTCGACCACCTCGAGGACGGAACCTACCTCTCCTACGAGAACGGCACCCCGATGCTGTGGACGCCGACGGCCGACGAGGCCGCCGTCCTCGACGCGGCCATCGCCAACCTCGACGGCTGATCCTGTGCCACGATGATGCTCGTGCGGCGGCTCGATGAGCGGGTGGCCCGCACCCCGTGACAACAAGGCCGTCCGTGACGGTCTCCTACACCGAGGTGGGCGATGGCTTTCGAGGTTCTGGGCAACGGCGTGCTGTGGCGCGGCGACGGCGAGACGGTCCGGATCGAGGCGTGGGGGCGCGGCATCCGCGTGCGCGCCGCGGTCATGGCCGAGATCCGCGACGCCGACTTCGCCCTCCTCGACGACGTCCCGACGGCGGGCGTCGCCGTGGTCGAGGGTAGCGTCGCGACGGTCACCGCGGGAGGCACCGTCGTCGTCGCCGAGGAGCAGGAGTACTACGACTGGTCCAACGGATTCCGCCGCGAGCGGCTGGTGTTGAGCTTCCAGGACGCGGATGGGAGGGTCGTCCTCGAGGAGATCGGCGACGGCGGCGCGCTGAAGCTCCGCGCGCGGGAGTACCGGCCGTCCGCCTTCGGGGGAGCGGCGCTCCGGGCGCGATTCGCGTCGGACCCGGACGAGCACATCGCGGGCATGGGGCTCTACCAGCAGCCGTTCGTCGACCTGAAGGGCACGACGCTGGAGCTGGCCCACCGCAACTCGCAGACGTCGGTTCCCTTCCTCCAATCAAGCTCCGGCTACGGCTTCCTCTGGAACAACCCCGCCACGGGCGCGGCGACGTTCGGCCGCAACTACACCGAGTGGACCTCCGAGGCCGCCGACCAGCTCGACTATTGGGTCACCGTCGGAGCAACGCCCCGCGAGATCTCGGACGCCTACGCGGAGGTCACGGGCCGGCCGCCGATGATGCCGGAGCACGGGCTCGGCTTCTGGCAGTGCAAGCTGCGCTACTGGAACCAGGAGCAGCTGCTCGAGGTTGCGCGCGAGCACCACCGTCGCGGCATCCCGCTCGACGTCATCGTCGCGGACTTCTTCCACTGGCAGTGGATGGGCGACTACTCCTTCGAGGAGGAGTTCTGGCCGGACCCCGGCGCGATGGTCCGTGAGTTGAAGGAGCTCGGCGTCGAGCTGATGGTCTCGGTGTGGCCGCAGGTCTCGCCCAACTCGGACAACTTCCTCCCGCTGCAGAAGGAGAACCTGCTCGTCAAGACGCGTACCGGCATCGACGTCCAGTACCACTTCGTCGACCAGTACACCCGCTTCCTCGACGTCACCAACCCGCGCGCCCGGACGTGGCTGTGGGAGCGGCTGCAGGAGTCGTACGGGCGGCACGGGATCGACCTGTTCTGGCTCGACGAGGCCGAGCCCGAGTACGGCGCCTACGAGTTCGACCACTACCTCTACGCCGCCGGCCCGACGGCGAAGGTCGCCAACATCTACCCGCGCGACTTCGTCCGCGCCGTCGGCGAGGGGCAGCGCGCGAACGGCAACGACCGGCCGCTCTCGCTGGTGCGGGCCGCGTGGGCCGGATCGCAGCGGCACGGCGCTCTGATCTGGTCCGGCGACGTGCACTCGACGTGGGACGACCTCCGCGCGCAGATCGCCGCCGGCATCCACATGGGGGTCGCGGGCATCCCGTGGTTCACCACCGACATCGGCGGCTTCACCGGCGGCTGGGTCGACGACCCCGCCTTCCGCGAGCTGCTGGTGCGCTGGTTCCAGTTCGGCGCGTTCAGCCCCGTGATGCGCCTTCACGGCGACCGGCGCCCGCAGCAGCCGGTCGCGACGGCCGCGGGCGAGTATCGGCTCGAATCCGGTGCCGACAACGAGGTATGGAGCTATGGGCCGGAGATCGAGGAGACCTTCGTGTCCTACATCCGGCTCCGCGAGGCGCTGCGCCCCTACACCCGTGCGCTGATGGCGGAGGCCCACGAGCACGGCACGCCCGTCATGCGCGGCCTGTTCTACGAGTTCCCCGACGACGCCTGCTGCTGGCAGGTCGGCGACCAGTTCCTCTTCGGCGCCGACGTCCTCGTCGCCCCCGTCCTGGAGCCCGGCGCCACCGAGCGCGATGTCTACCTCCCCGTCGGTGCGACCTGGACCGACGCGCGCACCGGAGAGGAGTTCGACGGCGGCCAGACCGTCCGCGCCGCGGCCCCGCTCGCATCCATCCCCGTGTTCGCGCGGACCCCGGAGGCCCTGGCCCTCCTCGGTGAGTTGGCCGGCGTCGCAGAGTGATCCTCGCCGTCGGCGACGGCGTCTCGCGGAGCCCGGCGTCGCGCCAGTCGGCGGAAGTCCTTCCCTGAGGACAACCCGACGCGGGTCCCGCGGCGTCGTTATGGTCAGGAGGTGGACATGGGCGGCATCGAGGGCTTCCTCGCCGAGCGCGGCGGGGTGCTGTTGCGCGCCGCCCGCGTGCTGACCGGCGACGACGGTCACGCCGAAGACCTCCTCCAGACGGCGCTCGCGAAGTCGCTTGGCGCCTACGCCACCCTCTCCTCCGAACACAAGTTCGAGGCCTACCTCCGCACGACGATGTATCGCACGTACGTGTCGTGGTGGCGGCGGCGCAGCTGGCGCTCGGAGGTGCCGAGCGAGGCGGTCCCGGGGCGGCGGGTCGAAGTGCCCGAGGCGGAGCAGCGCGTCGATGTGCTGCGCGCGCTCGCCGGGCTGCCGAGGATGCAGCGCGCCGTCGTGACGATGCGCTACCTGGACGACCAGCCGATCGCCGAGGTGGCCCGGGCGCTCGGGATCAGCGAGGGCACCGTCAAGAAGTACGCCCACCGAGGATGCGCAGCGCTCAGGGAGTCGGCGCACCTCGCCCAGGAGGTCGAAGCATGAACGACGAACGAGACGTCGCCCGCGCGCTGCGCGATGCCGTGCCCATCCCGGAGGTGCCAACGGGGCTGCTGGTCGGCGCCCGCCGACGGCGCGAGAGTCGTCGCCGGGGCGTCCTGACCGCGGGTGGGGCGCTCGCCGTCGTGGCCGCGGCGGCGCTGACCCTGCCATCGCTGTCGAACCTTGGCATTGGGGAGTCCGGCGCCGGCGGGGCGGCGCCCGCGGCCGCCCCCGGCGCGGGCAGCGTCTCCGATGCCGTCGCCCTGCTGGATCTTCCGTACGAGTACACCGACGGCGTGGCGGAGGCGGCCGCGGCCAGCGAGGCCCTCGCGTGGTCCGGGATCCGCAGCGGAGAGGGCAACCGGGTCATGTCGCCGAGCTCGCTGTCGCTCTCCCTCGCGATGGCCGCCGAGGGGGCCGGGGGCGCCTCGCTGAAGAGCGTCAACGCCGCGCTCGGGCTGGAGGGCGAGACGCGGTCGCGGGCCTATGGCGCGCTGCGCCAGTCGATCCGGCTCTCCTACGGCGACCGCCCGGAGGAGATAGACCTCGACGAGCCGCCCGCGACGCCGCTCGTCCACCAGGCGAACCGCCTCGTCGTCCTCGGCGCGACGCTCGAACCCGACTTCCTGCACGCCCTCGACACCTACTTCCTGGTGCCCGTGGAGGAGGTCGATCGCTCGGTCGCGCAGCAGAACCTCGACGAATGGGTGCGCGAGGAGACCGGCGGCCTGATCGATCGCTCCGGCATCGTCGTCCAGCCCGACACTGCGCTGGTCCTGCAGGACTCCCTCCTCTTCGCCGCCGCCTGGCGGACGCCGCTCGAGGACCAGTCGGGCGTCCGGTTCGAGGGGCCGCTCGGCGAGGCGTGGGTTCCGGGCGTGAGCGGCGAGGTGTTGGCGCCGACGGCGGAGGGCGCGCGCTGGACCGCCGTCCGGCTCCCGTACGACGATGCGCTCGCGGCCGACGTGATCCTCCCCCGAGAGGGGCTCGGCCCGGACGACCTCACGGCCGACGACCTAGCCGAGGCCAGAGAGGCGCTGGGCGCGGCCGCCCCGGGCGAGGTGTTCGTGCGCATGCCGACGTTCGACCTCGCGGCGAAGACCGACCTGCTGAAGGCGCTGCCCGAGGTCGACCTCGCCGACCTCAGCGGCATGGGCCCTGGGCTGACCGTCGACCAGTGGGTCCAGCGGGCGCGGCTGCGGGTGACGGCCAAGGGAACCGTCGGCGCGGCGGTAACGGAGCTGGCTGCCGCGGAGTCCGCCCAGCTGCACGGGCGGATGTTCGAAGTCGACCGCCCCTACGTGTTCCGCGTGCTCGACACCCGCACCGGCTGGCCGCTGTTCCTGGCCGTCATCGCTGACCCCTCCGCTAGCTGAGCCCTGCTGGTTGAGCCGGGCCGCGAGGAACGAGCGCCCGTGTCGAAACCAATCAACGCAACCACAACACGAAGCGCGGATCAGTCCTCGGGGAGGGTCTTGGTGCCGTAGACGGACCTCCAATCGGAGATGAAATCATCGACGGCGCCGAGGATGTCCGGGGCGGAGAGCGCCTGGCGGAGCAGCTTTGGCGAGAGGGTCACGGCGTCGGCGCCGGACTCCAGCGCGTGCGACACCTGTGAGATGTTCTTGAAGCTCGCGGCCATGATCTTGCTCGGCGCGTCGAAACGCTGGATGAACCCGGCGAGCGCCGCGAGCGTGCCGCGGGTGTCGATGTCGATCGACTGCATCCGGTTGTAGTACGGGGCCAGGTAGTCGACGCCGCTGGCGATGGCGAGGAAGCCCTGCGTCTTGGAGTAGATCGCCGTAGCGGTCACCTTCACGCCCTCCTCCTTGAGCGTGCGCATGGCCTGGAGGCCAGCCTCGGTGGTGGGGATCTTGGGGTAGATCTTGTCGTCGATCTTGTCGAGGAGGCGGTGCGCGTCGTCGATCATGCCCTGCGCGTCCTTCGCCAGCACCTGCACGTGCAGGGTGCGCTCGAAGCCGATGATCTCCCGGATCCGGCGGAAGTGTGCGTAGAAGTCGAGCTTGCCCTCGGCCTTCAGGATCGACGGGTTGGTGGTCACGCCGGTCACCGGGTAGATGGGGGTGAGCCGTTCGATGTCGCCGAGGTTCGCCGTGTCGAACAGGATGTCCATGTCGTCGCCTTTCGAGGAGAAGGCCACGTCAGCGGCGTGACCGGGAACCATTCCATCATGGAACCCGGGCCCCGCACGGAGGGGTCCCGCGTTAGCGATCGCGGGACCCCACGCGTCGTCACCGACCCCGGCGGTAGCCCTTCGAGAAGTCCGCGGCGCTGCGCGCGGGGGCGGACGCCCCGGCCCGCTGCGACTGCTGGCCGGCCCCACCCGAGCGGCGTCGGGACGAGGAGCGCGCCGCGGAGCGGCCCGATCCGGGCTGTCGGTCGGAGCCCTGCTGGGCGCCGCGGGGCTTCGACGCGCCCTGGCCGGCCTTGCGCGGTTGTTGTTGCGGCTGCTTCGGGACGGCGCCTGCCAGCTCCGCGGCCTCTGCGGAGGAGAGGAAGGTGCGGTCGCCGGGGGCGATGCTGGCGAGGATCCCGGCGCCCGGCGCGGCGTTGGTGAAGGTCGGGCGGATCTTCGCCTGGCGCAGCAGCGACTGCACGTCCGAGCGCTGCGACGGCAGCTCCAGGGTGACGACGGTGCCCTCCGCCCCGGCGCGCGCCGTGCGGCCCGAGCGGTGCAGGTACGCCTTGTGCTCCACCGGCGGGTCGGCGTGCACGACGAGGGCCACGTCGTCGACGTGGATTCCGCGCGCGGCGATGTCCGTGGCCACCAGGGTACTGACGCGGCCCGAGTGGAACGCGTCTAGATTGCGGGTGCGGGCGTTCTGGCTGAGGTTTCCGTGCAGGTCGACGGCTGGCACGCCCAGGCTGATCAGCTGCTTGGCAAGCTTCTTCGCGCCGTGCTTCGTGCGCGTGAACACGATGGTGTTTCCCGGCGCGGCGGCCAGCTCGGCCAGCACCTGCGTGCGGTGGTCGCCGTCGATCCGCAGCACGTGGTGCGACATCGTGCCGACGGGGGAGTGCGCAGAGTCGGCCTCGTGGGTGACGGGGTCGGTCAGGAACTGATTGACGAGCGTCGAGACGCCGGCGTCGAGCGTGGCGGAGAACAGCATCCGCTGGCCGCGCTTCGGCGTCGCCTGAAGGATGCGGCGCACGCTGGGGAGGAATCCCATGTCGGCCATGTGGTCGGCCTCGTCGATGATGGTGATCTCGACGGCGCCGAGGTCAGCGAGGTTTTGCTGCATGAGGTCGAGCAGGCGGCCGGGGCACGCGATGAGGACGTCGACGCCGTTGGCCAGCGCCTTGGCCTGCGGGTTCTGGCCAACGCCGCCGAAGACGACGGTGGAGGTCAGGCGCGCGGGGCCCTGGAGGGTGACGAGCGACTCGTGGATCTGGGAGGCCAGCTCGCGAGTCGGGGCGAGCACGAGGGCGCGCGGCCGCTTCGACTGGCGGCGGGTGTTGCTCTGGCCCAGCCGGGTGACGAGAGGGAGGAGGAACGCGTAGGTCTTGCCCGAGCCGGTGCGCCCGCGGCCGAGGACGTCGCGTCCGGCCATGGAGTCGGGCAGCGTCGCGGCCTGGATGGGGGTGGGAGTGGTGATACCCCGCTGCTCAAGCGCGGCGACGAGGGTCGCGGGCACGCCGAGGCGGGTGAAGTCGTTGGTCAAAAGTGATCCTGTCTAAGGAGACGAACTCGCCTACTCTACTCCGCCGCTCCCGGAATCCCGATTCGTCGGGCTGAGACGGACTCGTGAAAGGATGGCGGTCGTGCTCACGGCCCGCTACGCGGTGGTCCAGTCGTCGTACTGGAGCGCCTTCTGCCTCATCGTCAACTTCGCCAGCGTCTACCTGCTGGCGCATGGCCTGAGCAACGCGCAGATCGGCATGATGCTGGCCGTCGCGGGCGCGGTGGCGACCGTGGTGCAGCCCGTGGCCGCGGGCTTCGTCGACCGGTCCAGGCTCCCGCTGCGGCTCTGGATCGTGCTGGGCGGGGTCGTGCTCGCGGCGTTGACCGCCGCGCTCCTGCCGCAGGGCGGCGGGCTCCTCGTCGGGATCACCTACGGGCTGCTCGTGGCGTCGATCCAGGTGGTGCAGCCGCTGGTCAACTCGCTTGGCATGGCGGCGATCTCGCGCGGCTTCCGCGTGAACTTCGGCGTCGCGCGGGCCTCGGGCTCGCTGGCCTTCGCGCTCGTGTCGGTGGGCGCCGGCGCGCTGGTCGCCGCGACCTCTGCGAAGGTGCTGCTCCTGCTGATCGCGGCGGTGGTCGCCGTGTTCATCGGGGGCGCAGTGACCTTCGCGCCTCGCAGCCCCATCGACGCCCAGACGCCGGGCGGGCCCTCGTCCGCAGCCGGTCCGGCCGACGGCGCGACGGCGGCCGAGGCGCGTGGCCCGGCACCGCTCGGTAGGCGCGAGTGGCTCCTCTTCGCCGTGCTCCTCGGCGGGCTCACGCTCGGGATGACGAGCCACATGGTGATCAACACGTTCCTGTTCCAGATCGTCGACTTCCACGGCGGTGACGCCACCGCGATGGGTCTTGCGATGATGATCGCCGCGATGGTCGAGCTGCCCACGATGGTGTTCTTCGACAGGATCGTCGCTCGCTGGACGCCGGGGACGCTGCTCGTCGTCGGAGTCGTGGGGTTCGCCGTGAAGAACCTCGCAGCCTGGCTCGCGCCGAACCTCGCGGTCGTCCTCCTCTCCCAACTGCTGCAGTTCGCCTCCTTCGCCGTCGTCATTCCGGGGATGGTCTACTACGTCAACCGGCTGTTCCCCGCGGAGCTGCGCGTCCGGGGCCAGGCCTACATGACCATGACTCTGTCTGCGGGCACGGTCGTCGGCGCCCTGATCGGCGGCGTGGTGCTCGACGCCGCGGGCGTCCCGACGCTGCTCCTCGTCGGCACCGTCGTCGCGACGGCGGGCGCGGCCTTGGTCTGGGTCGGCGCCGACCGCCGCTAGGCCGCCCCGCTTTCGAAAGCCCGAAGGTGCGTGTTATCGTAAGTCAAACGAAAGCTCTTCGATGAGCTAACGAAGGCAGGTAACAAGACCATGACGGTCGAACGCACCGAGCGAGAGAGCGAGATCATGGCGCGCCTCAGCGGCGACGGCGCGCTGACCGTGGCCGCGCTCGCCACCGATTTCGGGGTCTCAGAGGTCACCATCCGCACGGACCTGCGGGCGCTGGAGCAGCAAGGGATGCTGGTGCGTACGCGGGGCGGGGCGCGCCCGGCGACGCTCAAGACCATCCTCCAGCGCGAGAAGCTGAACGTCGACGCCAAGGCCCGCATCGCGCAGGCCGCGGCGGCGATGGTCCGCGACGAGGACGCGGTCATGGTCGAGGCCGGCACCACCACCGCGATGATCGTGAAGTACCTCTCCGGGCGCAGCGGCGTCCAGCTCGTGACCAACAGCGCGCTCGCGTTCGCCAACGCCCGCGCGTTGCCGATGCTGACCGTCATCCTCACCGGCGGGGTCTTCCGCCGGGAGTCGGAGTCCTTCGTCGGCCCGACGGCGGAGCGCGCCATCGCGTCGTTCAACACCCGCGTCGCCTTCCTCGGCACCGACGGATTCTCGCCCGAGCGCGGCTTGACAACGCGTTTCGTCGAGGGCGGTCAGGTCGCCTCGCTGATGCGCGACCGTGCCGAGGAGACCTGGCTCGTCGTCGACTCGTCCAAGTACGGCCAAGCCGGGTTCGTCAGCTTTCTGCCGCTGAGCGGGGTCACCGGGGTCATCACCGACTCCGGGCTTCCGCCGGAGGCAGCAGAAGCAATCCAAGAGCACACGCAGTTGTGCGTCGTCTAGAGAAACAGGAAAGGGAGTATGGCAACAGTCGTAGTCATGCCGCAGCTCGGCAACTCGGTCGAGTCGTGCCTGATCGTCTCGTGGCAGGTGGGCGTGGGCGACGAGATCGCCGAGAACGCCATCGTCTGCGAGGTCGAGACGGACAAGGCGTCCATGGAGGTCCCGGCTAGCGCCGGCGGCACCGTGCTCGCGCTGCTCTGGGACGAGGGCGACGACGTCCCCGTCAAGGAGCCGCTGCTGGTGGTCGGCGCCGCGGGCGAGGACCCGAAGGCCGCGCTCGACGCCGCCGGCTGGAAGGGCAAGGACGGCGAGTCCGCCGAGGCTGTCGGCGCGACGGTGGAGTCCGATAGTGCGGACGCTTCCGGGCCTTTCGACGCGGACGCGGCGCTTCGCGCGCTCCCGGCTCAAGGAGCGGTCGGGGCAACCGGCGCCTCCAGCCCGCGCGCTCGCGGGCTTGCCACCGCCAACTCCCTCGACATCGCGGAGGTCGCGGAGGGCTCCGGCCCCGGCGGCCGGGTGATCGAGCGCGACGTCCAGGCCGCGCTCGCCGACGCCACCCGCGGCGCGGCCCGTGAGGGCGCCCATGGCGCAGGCGCGCAGGGCACCGGCCTCGGCGGACGCGTGACGACCGCGGACCTCGCCGGACAGGCGACAGCACCTTTCGACACGGGCATTCGGCTAGCGCCTCATGGCCCGGCTCAAGGAGCGGGGGGTGGCTCCGCCGCGGGGTCGGCTCAACCAGCGGGAGGTGCGTCGGCTCAAGGAGCGAGGGAGTACCCGGGCGCGAGCACCGCCGCGCCGCTCAAGGGCATCCGCAAGACCATCGCGGACCGCATGATGTACTCGCTGGCCAGCTCGGCGCAGCTCACCTACACCACGACGGCGAACGCCGCGGGCCTGCTCGCCCTGCGCAAGCGGTTGAAGGGCTCGCCGGAGGAGCTCGGCCTGAACGCCATCACCATTGGCGACCTCGTCGGCTTCGCGGCCGTCAAGGCCGCGGCCAAGCACACAGGCCACAACGCGCACCTGGCCGACGGCGTGCTCACCACCTTCGAACAGGTCCACATGGGCTTCGCGTGCGACACCCCCCGCGGCCTTCTGGTCCCGACGGTGCGGCACGCCTCCGAGATGGGCCTCCGGGAGTTCTCCGCGGCGTCGAAGGAGCTCGCCCAGCAGGCCATCGCCGGCAACATCAACCCGGACCTGCTGTCCGGCGCGACCTTCACCGTCTCCAATCTCGGCGGCCTCGGCATCGAGTCGTTCACACCACTGCTGAACGTGCCGCAGGTGGCCATCCTCGGCGTCGACGCGATCTTCCCGCGCGCCAAGGTCAACGCCGACGGCACGTTCGGCGTCGAGCAGCGGATCGGCTTCTCGCTGACCGCCGACCACCGCGTGATCGACGGCGCGGACGCGGCGCGCTACCTGCAGGATCTCGTGATCTTCGTCGAGAACATCGACGTGACGGTGCTGGGGTGACCGCGGTGGCAGACTTCGACGTCATCGTCCTGGGCGGCGGCCCCGGCGGCTACATCGCCGCCGAGCGCCTCGGCCACGCCGGGAAGAAGGTCCTCCTCGTCGAGGCCGACGCGCTGGGCGGCACCTGCCTGAACGTCGGGTGCATCCCGACGAAGGCCCTGCTGAACGCGGCGAAGACCTACGAGCATGCGCTCCACGGCGCCCGGTTCGGCGTCAACGCGAGCGCGGAGGTCGACTGGGCCGCCATGCAGAAGTGGAAGGACCAGACGGTCGCCACGCTCGTGGGCGGCGTCGGCGCGGCCGAGAAGAAGGCGGGGGTCACCGTCGTCACCGGCTACGGCACCTTCGACGGCCCGGGGCGGGTGTCGGTTGACGGCACCACCTACACCGGCGACCACGTCATCCTCGCCACGGGCTCCGTGCCGGTCATGCCGCCGATCCCCGGTGCGAAGGACAATCCGCGCGTCATCGACTCGACCGGCATGCTGTCGGTTCTCGAGGTGCCGAAGCGGCTCGCGGTCATCGGCGGCGGCGTGATCGGCCTGGAGTTCGCCAGCCTGTTCGCCATGCTGGGCGCGCAAGTCACCGTCGTCGAGATGCTGCCCGAGGTCGCGCCGTTCATGGACGCCGAGCTCGCCGCACAGCTCAGGAAGGGCCTCGACGGCGTCGCGGTGCACCTGGAATGCCGCGTGACCCGGATCGACGGCGGCACGGTCCACTACGAGACCAAGGACGGTGCTGAGGCGTCCGCCGAGGCCGACGCCGTGCTGATGGCCGTCGGGCGCCGCCCCGCCGTGCAGGACTGGCAGGCCACCGGGCTCGAGTACTCCGGCAAGGGCGTCGTCGTCGACGACCGCATGCGCACGAACCTGCCGAACGTGTGGGCCGTCGGCGACGTCACGGGCCGGTCGCTGCTGGCGCACGCCGCCTACCGCATGGGCGAGATCGCCGCCGCGAACATCCTCGACCCCGAGGCGCACCGCCGCGGCGAGGTGATGCGCTGGAACGCCATCCCGTGGGCCGTCTACACCAACCCGGAGGCCGCGGGGATCGGCCACACCGAGGCGGGGGCCAAGGCCGCGGGGCTGAACGCGACCTCGGTCACCGTCCCGGGCTACCTGTCCGGCCGCTTCGTCGCCGAGCAGGGCCTCAAGGCGCCCGGCTCCGCGAAGCTCGTCTACGACGCCGACACCCTGCGCGTGCTCGGCATCCACGTCCTCGGCGCGTACGCGTCCGAGATGATCTGGGGCGCCTCCGTCGTCCTGGAGACCGAACTCAGCGTGCCCGACCTGCGCCAGGTCGTGTTCCCGCACCCCACCGTCAGCGAACTCATCCGAGAGGCAGCTTGGGCCGCGAAGGCCTGAGCCACAGAAGGAGAATCAGGCCACGCAACCTCATCGTCGACCCGGCCAACGTCCGTTCGCGGGCGGTCGTCACGGCCCCCGAGGTCCCCGTCAACGCCTACGAGGCCGACTTCGACGCCGAGCTCGCCGCCCACGGCAGGGACGGCCTGGTCGACATCCTGCACGACATGATCGCGGTCAGGCAGTTCGAGACGATGCTGAACTCGATCAAGACGACGGGCGCCTGGAACGGCGTCGAGTACAACCACCGCGGCCCCGCGCACCTGTCGATCGGCCAGGAGTCGGCCGTCGTCGGCCAGGCCTCGCAGCTCGACCCCTCGGACTTCGTCTTCGGCTCGCACCGCAGCCACGGCGAGATCCTCGCCAAGTGCTACTCGGCGGCCCGCAAGCTCGACCCGGCCGAGCTCGAGCGGATCATGACGACCTTCCTCGACGGCGAGACCCTCGGTTTCGCCGAGCGCGTCGGCCACGACTCGCCGCTCGACCTCGCCGAGAACTTCATCCTCTACGGCACCGTCGCGGAGACCTTCGCCCGCAAGGCCGGCTTCAACCGCGGCCTCGGAGGCTCGATGCACGCCTTCTTCGCGCCCTTCGGCTCGATGCCGAACAACGCGATCGTGGGCGGCTCGGCCGACATCGCGCTGGGCTCGGCGCTGTTCAAGCGGATCAACCGCCAGGACGGCATCGTGATCGCCAACATCGGCGACGCGTCCATGGGCTGCGGCCCCGTGTGGGAGGCCATGATGATGGCCGCCATGGACCAGTACCGCAACCTGTGGAACGACGGCGTCAACGGAAACCCGCCCATCTGGTTCAACTTCTTCAATAACTTCTACGGCATGGGCGGCCAGACCTCCGGCGAGACCATGGGCTACGACATCCTCGCCCGCGTCGGCCTCGGCGTGAACCCCGAGGGCATGCACGCCGAGCGCGTCGACGGACTGAACCCGCTCGCCGTCGCCGACGCCGTGCGCCGCAAGCGCGCCATCCTCGCCGAGGGCCGCGGCCCGGTGCTGACCGACACCATCACCTACCGCTTCTCCGGCCACTCGCCGTCGGACGCGTCGTCGTACCGCACGCGCGACGAGGTCGAGCTGTGGGAGCAGCACGACGGCCTGAAGAACTACGCCGCGTACCTCGTCGAGAACGGCGTCCTCAGCCAGGGCGAGGTCGACGACATCCAGGCGAAGTTCGACGAGCGTCTCACCAAGATCATCGCGATCGCCACGAAGGATGAGGAGTCCTCGCCGCGCGTCGGCATGGACGTCATCGAGTCGGTCACCTACTCCAACGGGAACGTGGAGGCCCTCCTCGACGTCGAGCCTGAGCTGAAGCAGCCGCTGGAGGAGAACGCGCGCGTCAAGTCGCTGAAGGCCAAGGCCCGCTACGGCTTCGACGCCAATGGCAAGGCCGTCTCCAAGGCCAAGGCCTACTCCTACCGCGACGCCATCTTCGAGGCCGTCGCGCACCGCTTCGCGACCGACCCGACGCTGGCCGCGTGGGGCGAGGAGAACCGCGACTGGGGCGGCGCGTTCGCCGTCTACCGCGGCCTGACCGAGCTCCTGCCGTACCACCGCCTGTTCAACTCGCCCATCTCCGAGGCCGCCATCATCGGCGCGGGCGTCGGCTACGCGCTCTCGGGCGGCCGCGCCATCGTCGAGCTGATGTACTGCGACTTCCTCGGCCGCGCCGGCGACGAGATCTTCAACCAGGCAGCCAAGTGGCAGGCCATGTCGGCGGGCCTGCTGAAGATGCCGCTCGTCATGCGCATCTCGGTCGGCTCGAAGTACGGCGCGCAGCACTCGCAGGACTGGTCGGCGCTCGTCGGCCACATGCCCGGCCTCAAGGTCTACTACCCGGCCACCCCGTACGACGCGAAGGGCATGATGAACCTCGCGCTCCGCGGCACCGACCCGGTGGTCTACTTCGAGTCGCAGCTCCTCTACGACGTGTCCGAGCAGTTCGAGACCGACGGCGTGCCGGAGGGCTACTACGAGGTCCCGGAGGGTGAGCCGGTCGTCCGCCGCGAGGGCACGGACCTGACCATCGCGGTCATCGGCCCCATGCTCTACCGCGCCGTCGAGGCCGCCGACCTGCTGCAGGAGAGGTACGGCATCTCCGCGGAGGTCATCGATCTGCGCTTCATCGCGCCGCTGAACCTCGACCCGGTCGTCGAGTCGGTCAAGAAGACGGGGCGCCTGGTGCTGACCTCCGACGCCGTCGACCGCGGCTCGTTCCTGCACACGGTCGCGTCGCAGGTCCAGACCCTGGCCTTCGACTACCTCGACGCCCCGGTCACCGTCGTCGGCTCGCGCAACGCGATCACGCCGGCGGCAGAGCTGGAGAAGATCTTCTTCCCGCAGCCCGAGTGGCTGCTGGACGCGATCCACGAGCGCGCGCTTCCCCTGCCCGGTCACGTGCCCAGCTCGAACCAGACCGACGCCGAGCTCGCCCGCCGCTCGCGGTTGGGCCTGTAGTTCCCGCTCCTTGAGCCGGGCCGTGAGGCGCTAGCCGAACGCCCGTGTCGAAAGGAATGGGCTGCACCACGAAGGAGAAGCGATGTACGAGCGAATCAACGACGCGGGGGCGACGCCCGCCGAGCGCCTGGACGCCCTGAGGGATTACCTGGCCACCGGCCCGGTGTTCCCGGAGTTCGTGCCGGAGTCCAACAACCACGTGCACACCATCTACAGCTTCAGCCCGTACGCCCCGGCGGGCGCCGCGCTGCGCGCCCGCGAGGCGGGGCTGATGGTGGTGGGCTCCGTCGACCACGACTCCGCCGCGGGTGCGGGCGAGATGGCCGAGGCCGCGCGTCTGCTCGGCATGGGCGCGGTCACCGGGTTCGAGTGCCGCGTCTACCTCTACAGCGAGGAGGAGATCGCCGATGGCAAGGCTCCGCTGAACGACCGCAAGCTCAACAACCCCGACACGGCGGGCATCGTCTACATGACGGTGCAGGGGATACCCGCGAGCCGTCGCGACGAGGCGGCCGCCTTCCTCGCGCCCATCCGCGAGGCGCGGCTGCGGCGCACGGCCGCCATGGTCGACGGTGCGAACGAGATCCTCGGCCGCCTCGGCGCGCCGCTGATCGACCTCGACGCCGACCTGGTCGCCCGCTCGCAGTACCGCAACGGCGGCGAGGTCACCGAGCGACACCTGCTCGCGGCCATGGCTGCGAAGCTGGTCGAGCGTTTCGGGCGTGGCCAGGCGCTCGTCGACGGGCTGACGGATCTGGGGCTGAGCCTCTCCGGAAAGGTCGCCGCGCAGCTGGCCGACGAGGACAACCCGCACCTCGAGTTCGACCTGCTTGGCGTCCTCAAGGCCGAGTTCCTCGATCAGATCTATCTCGTGCCGGACCGCGAGGAGTGCCCGACGATGGCGGAGGTCGTGGCCTTCGCCACCTCGGTCGGAGCCATCCCGTGCTACGCCTACCTGGGCGATGTCACGGCGTCGCCGACGGGGGACAAGAAGGCGGAGAAGTTCGAGGACGACTTCCTGGAGGAGCTTTTCTCGGAGCTGAAGCGCCTGGGGATGCCGGCCATCACCTACATGCCGCCGCGCAACACGGCCGCGCAGATGGCGCGGATCGCGGAGCTGGCCGCCGAGCACGGCCTGCTGGAGGTGTCCGGCGTCGACATCAACACGCCACGGCAGGTGTTCAACTGTCCGGAGCTGCAGCGTCCCGAGCTCGGGCACCTGAACGACGCCACCTGGGCGATGGTCGCGCACGAGCTGCTCGCCGAGGTCGACCCGGACCTGGGCCTGTTCGCGCCCGGCTCCCCGCTGGCCGCGGCCCCGCTCACCGAGCGGATCGCCCGCTACGCGGCCGTCGGCCGGGCTATCGTCGCGGGTGAGACCACCGTCGAAGAAGCCGCGAAGGAGATCGCATGAGCATCGCGCAGATCGCGCCCCTAGTCAGGGGCGCCTACCTCGACCGCCTCGGCGTCCCCGTCGCCGTCACCCGGGTCGCCGGCGACGACGAGCCGGGCTACAAGCTGGACGTCGCCCCGGTCGAGGGCCTGAGGCCGGAGGGATCGGACTGGTCCATCGGCCTGGTGGAGGCCGCGAGCCTCGACGACCTGCCCGCAGCTCTCGCCGCGGTGCCGTTGGCCGAGCAGCTCGGAGTGACGGTCGGCGGCGAGAGCTACGCGTTCACCGTCGGCACCGTCGGCTCCCCGACGCCGCTCCCGCACGGCAAGGACGTCGCGGCCTCCGCGGCTGCGGCGCGCGCGGACGTCGTCCGAGGCAAGGTCGCCGTCGTGACCGGCGGGGCGCAGGGCTTCGGCGCCGAGATCGTCAAAGGTCTCGTCGCCTCCGGCGCCTTCGTCTACATCGCGGACCTGAACGGCGACGGCGCCGCCGCGCTCGCCGCCGAACTCGGCCCGACGACGTTCCCGATCACGGTCAACGTCGCCGACGAGGCGTCCGTGGCGGCGATGGCGGAGCAGATCGCGGCCATCACGGGAGGCCTGGACCTCGTCGTCTCGAACGCGGGCATCGTCCGCGCCGGGGGAGTGCTGGAGCAGGACCTGTCCGCGTTCCAGCTGACCACCGACATCAACTACACGGCGTTCTTCCTGATCGTGAAGCACCTGGGCGGCCTGCTGGCCGCGCAGCGCCGCACGGCGCCCTCCTGGATGACCGACATCGTGCAGATCAACTCGAAGTCCGGTCTGGTGGGCTCGAACCGCAACGGCGCCTACGCGGGCTCCAAGTTCGGCGGGATCGGCCTGGTGCAGAGCTTCGCGCTGGAGATGGTGGACCACGGCGTCAAGGTCAACGCGATCTGCCCGGGCAACTTCTACGACGGCCCGCTGTGGTCCGACCCGGACCGCGGCCTGTTCGTGCAGTACCTGCGCTCCGGCAAGGTCCCCGGCGCGAAGACCGTCGATGACGTGCGCGAGTTCTACGAGTCGAAGGTGCCGCTGCGCCGCGGCACCTATGGGGCCGACGTCATGCGCGCCCTGTACTACCTGATCGAACAGGAGTACGAGACCGGCCAGGCGGTCCCCGTGACCGGCGGCCAGGTGATGCTCAGCAGCTAGCCTTCACGCGCGCGCTGCCGCATCGGTGCCGGGTGTATTGCCGTTCCTGCGCCAACGGCTCGACCGCGAGTTGGCAGGCGGCGAGGATCACCGTCAGCAGGGTGGCCGCCGCGTCGTGGGTTGCGGCTGCCACGAACAAGGGCGCGGCCAGGCAAGCCAGCGGCCGCATCGACAGATTCCCGTCGTGCCGCGAAAGGAACCGCGCGACCTCGTCCGAAGGTCTTCGGCCACGCGGCGCGGCAGCTGCAGCTCCTCACCCAGGCGCTGGATCTCGGCATGGATCCGCCGGAGCAGCCGGCGGTGCTGCGCCTCGTCGAGCACGCCGTCGACGGCGGGGAGAGCCTCGACCAGGCGGGCCGCTCTCTCCTGCCCGGAGGCGCGCAGCCGGGCGGCCGCTTCGGCTTTGTGCACGGGTGGATGCGCGATCAGGTCGGTGGTGTCGAGTGGTTCCACTCGGCAATGTTCGCAGTCCTTCGGAAGATCGTTCAAGGCGATGCCCAACTGTTATCCCTCATTCTCTTCCGCGAGC
>CAYVWO010000009.1:5317-18383 GCA_964455495.1 uncultured Tessaracoccus sp. | reverse complement strand
GGCGGGGCCGCCGGCGAAGCGTCCGCCCCAGAGTCGTCCTTGGTCAGTGCTCACGAATCTTCCTTGTCTGCCGGCCTGCCGGTCCTCGTCATCTCGGAGATCACCCACACCACGCGCTCCGCGGAGCCGTCGTCGGTGGCGATCACGAGCACCGTGTCGTCGCCCGCGATCGTACCCAACACGCCGGGCAGCGCGGCCAGGTCCAGGTAGGACGCGAAATACTGCGCCGCGCCCGGCGGCGTCTTGACCAGGATCTGCGTGCCCGCGTGCCGGATCGACTGCAGCAGCTCCGCGCACAGCCGCGCCAGCTTCTCCAGCGCGGCCCCCTCGGTGTCGTCCCCGGGCGCGGCGTACACGAGGGCCCCGCCGACGGCGCGCTGGCGCACCGCGCCCAGCTCCAGCAGGTCCTTCGAAAGGGTCGGCTGGCTGACCACGATGCCGTGTGCGGCGAGGGCGTCGCTCAGCTCGCCCTGCGACGTGTAGCGCGCCTCGAGGAGCAGCTGGCGCAGCGTCGCCAGCCGCTCGCCCCTCGTCGGGTTGGCCATGCTCACGCCCGGTCGAGCAGCGCTGGCAGCGCGTCGAGGAAGCCCTGCAGGTCGTCCCGGGTCGAGATCAGCGGCGGCGCGACGCGCAGCACCGACGGCCGGGGCGCGTTGATCACCCAGCCCTCGTCGAGCGCGGCGGCGGACACGGCGGGGGCCACGTCGTCGGTCAGGACGATGCCCAGCAGCATGCCCCTCCCGCGAACCTCCGCGATCCGCGGGTGGTTCAGCGCCCGCAGTTGATGGGCGAGCCAGGCGCCGGTCTCGCGCGCCTGGTCGAGGACGCCGCCCTCGAGGACGTCGAGCACGGCGTTGCCCGCGGCCGCCGCGACGGGGTTGCCGCCGAACGTGGTGCCGTGCAGGCCGGGCTGGATCAGGTCGGCGGCCGGGCCGCTTGCCAGGCAGGCGCCGATCGGGAAGCCGTTGCCCAGGCCCTTGGCCAGCGTCACCAGGTCGGCGACCACCCCGTCGGCGGCGTGCGCGAGGTACTCGCCGCAGCGTCCCATCCCGGTCTGAACCTCGTCGATCCACAGCAGCGCGCCGGCCGCCGAGGTCAGCTCGCGGGCGGCCCGCAGGTAGCCCTCGGGGGCGGGGACGACGCCGTTCTCGCCCTGGACCGGCTCGACGACGACGGCGGCGACGGTGTCGTCGACGGCATCCCGCAGCGCGTCGACGTCGCCGTACGGGACGAACGTGACGTCGCCGGGCAGCGGCTCGAAGGGCGCGCGGTACTTCTCGTTGGCGGTGATGGCCAGCGCGCCCATCGTCCGGCCATGGAACGCGCCGTCCATCGCGACGATCCGCGTCCGCCCCGTCAGCCGGGTGATCTTGAACGCGGCCTCGTTGGCCTCCGTGCCGGAGTTGGTGAAGAAGACGCGCGTCTTCTCCGCGCCCGTGAACGCCGCCAACCGCTCGGCCAGCCAGACCTGTTGCTCGCTGGCGAAGAAGTTCGACACGTGGCCGAGCTGGCCGAGCTGCGCGGTGATCGCCGCCGTGACCGCCGGATGCCCGTGGCCCAGCGCGTTCACGGCGAGCCCGGACAGCAGGTCGGTGTAGCGGTTCCCGTCGGCGTCCCACAGGTGGACGCCCTCCCCCCGCTCGAACACGCGCAGCGGCGCCCCGAACGCGTTCATCATGACCGCGGCGTACCGCTCCTTGAGTGACTGCTGGTTCATCTGCTCTCCTGGGTGACCATCGTGCCGACGCCCTCGTCCGTGAAGATCTCGAGCAGCAGGCAGTGGGGGACGCGGCCGTCGATGACGGTCGCGGAGCGGACGCCGCCGTCGACCGCCTTCACGCACGCCTCCATCTTGGGGATCATGCCGGCGTCGAGGGTCGGCATCATGTCGCGGACCTCGTCGGTGGTGATCTGCGTGATGATCGAGTCCTCGTCGGGGTAGTTGGCGTACACGCCCGCGACGTTGGTCAGCATGACGAGGCGCTTCGCCTTCAGCGCGACGGCGAGCGCCGCGGCTGCCGTGTCGCCGTTGATGTTGTGCACCTGACCGTCGCGGTCGGGCGCGACGGTGGCGACGACGGGAATCCGGCCGGCGGAGATCAGGTCGTTCAAGGAGCTGGGGTCGACCGACTTCACGTCGCCGACCAACCCGAGGTCGATCTCCTCGTCGCCCACCGTGAGTCCCTTGCGCTTCGCGGTGAACAGCCCGCCGTCCTCGCCGGACATCCCGACGGCGAACGGCCCGTGCTGGTTGATCAGGTTCACCAGCTCCCTGCCGACCTGGCCGACGAGCACCATCCGCACCACATCCATCGCCTCCGGGGTGGTAACCCGAAGGCCGCCGCGGAACTCCGAGGCGATGTCCAACTTGTCGAGCATCTGCGAGATCTGCGGGCCGCCGCCGTGCACGACGACGGGGCGGAGCCCCACGCGGCGAAGGATCACGATGTCCTCGGCGGAGGCGCGCTTGAGGGCGTCGTCGGTGATGGCGTTGCCGCCGTACTTGATGACGACGGTCTCCCCCGCGAACTCGGCAAGCCACGGCAGCGCCTCGATGAGCGTCGCCGCCTTGGCGATCAGCTCCGGCTGCCGGTGGGTAAGGATCTTCGGGCTCATGTGGAGTACTCCGCGTTCTCCTTCACGTAGTCGTACGTGAGGTCGTTGGTGAGGATGGTGGCAGCGGCGTCGCCCGCGTGGAGGTCGACGGTGACGGCCACCTCGCGGGCGCTCAGGTCGACGAGGCCGCGGTCGTCGCCGATCTGCCCGCCCCGGCAGACCATCACGCCGTTGAACGAGACGTCGAGCTCGTCGGCCTCGAAGGCGGCGTCCGTGACCCCGATGGCCGACAGCACGCGCCCCCAATTAGGGTCGCCGCCGAAGATGGCGCACTTGAACAGGTTGGACCGGGCGATCTCGCGCCCGACGACCTCCGCGTCGCGCTCGCTCGCGGCGCCGACCACCTCGATGGCGATGTCGTGCGAGGCACCCTCGGCGTCGGTGATCAGCTGCCGGGCCAGGTCGACGCAGACGGCGGTGAGCGCCCCCCGGAACGCCTCGGGCTCCGGCGCGACGCCGCTGGCGCCCGAGGCCATCAGGATCACCGTGTCGTTGGTGGACATGCAGCCGTCGGAGTCGGCGCGGTCGAAGCTGACCCGGGTCGCCTCGCGCAGGGCCGCGTCGAGGGCCTCCGCCGGGAGGTCGGCGTCGGTGGTGATCACGACGAGCATCGTGGCGAGCCCGGGCGCGAGCATGCCCGCACCCTTGGCCATGCCGCCGACGGACCAGCCGTCTCCGAACGCCACGGCCTGCTTGGACACGGTGTCGGTGGTCATGATCGCGGTGGCGGCGTCGGCTCCCCCGTCGGCGCTCAGCGCGGCGCACGCGGCGTCGACGCCGGGCAGGAGCTTGTCCATCGGCAGCCGCAGCCCGATCAGCCCGGTGGAGCAGACGGCGACGTTGTCCGTGATGAGGCCCAGCCGGTCGGCGACCCGCGAGGCGGTGGCAGCCGAGTCCGCGAAACCCTCAGCCCCGGTGCACGCGTTGGCGCCGCCGGAGTTCAGCACGACCGCCTGGAGCCGGCCGTCGGCGACGGCCTGGCGCGACCACTTCACGGGCGCCGCGAAGACGCGGTTGCTGGTGAACACCGCGGCGGCGGCCATGCCGGGGCCGAGATTCCGCACGACGGCGACGTCGGGCTTGCCGCTGGCCTTCAGCCCGGCGGTGACGCCCGCGGCGACGAATCCCTGGGGGGTGGTGACGCTCACGGCGCGACTCCTACGGTGCTGAGCCCCGTGGCCTCTGGCAGGCCGAGGGCGATGTTCATGGACTGGACGGCGCCGCCGGCGGTGCCCTTGGTCAGGTTGTCGATGGCCGAGATGGCGATCAGCCGCCCCGCGTGCTCGTCGACGGTGACCTGGATCGACACCCGGTTCGACCCGGCGACCGCCGCGGTCTGCGGCCACACCCCGTCGGGCAGGACGTCGACGAACGGCTCGTCGGCGTAGAAGGCCCGGTACTCGGCCCGGGCAGCCTCCGCCGTCAGCCCCGCGAGCGCGGGTGCCGAGCACGTGGCCAGGATGCCGCGCGACATGGGCGCCAGCAGCGGCGTGAAGCTGACGACCACCTCGTCGTCGGTCTGCGACGACAGGTTCTGCACGATCTCCGGCGTGTGCCGGTGCACCCCGCCGACGCCGTAGGGGCTCATGTTGCCCATCACCTCGGAGCCGAGCAGGTTCGGCTTCAGCGACTTGCCCGCGCCGGAGGTGCCGGAGGCCGCGACGATGGCGATCTGCGAGGCGTCGATCAGCCGCGCGGCGACGGCGGGCAGCAGCGCCAGCGTCGTCGCCGTCGGGTAGCAGCCGGGGACCGCGATCCGCGTGGCGCCGACGAGGGCCTCGCGCCGGCCGGGCAGCTCGGGGAGGCCGTACGGCCAGGTGCCGGCGTGCGGCGAGCCGTAGAACCTCTCCCACTGCGCGGGGTCGGCGAGGCGGTAGTCGGCCCCGGCGTCGACGATCAGCACGTCGTCGCCCAGCTGCTCCGCGATCGCCGCCGATGCGCCGTGCGGCAGGGCGAGGAAGACGACGTCGTGGCCGGCGAGGACCTCCGCGGTCGTCGGCTGGACGACGCGGCCGGCCAGCGGCGCGAGGTGCGGCTGGTGCTGCCCGAGGAGGTCGCCGACGCTGGAGTTGCCCGTGAGCGCGCCGATGGTCACCTCCGGGTGCTGGAGCAAGAGGCGCAGGACCTCGCCGCCCGCGTAGCCCGTGCATCCGGCGACCGCCACTGAGAAAGTCATGGGCGTGACTATTCCAGATATTCAATAGATATTCAAAATGGCGCTTCCGTGTCCGCCGGGACTCCGAACATCGCACGGCTGTTCGAGGAGGCACTGGGTAGGGTTTCGGCAGCGGCGTCGAAGGGCCGCCGAAGGAGGCACCATGAACCTGCTCCGCTCCGTCGTCGCATTCGTGCTGCTCGCCGCCGCCGCGGTGCTCGGCGTGGGCGGCGCCGTCGCCCAGTGGGCCGACCGTGCGGCCCGCACCCCGGCGCCCATGCGACAGATTGTCGCGCCCATCACCCATGACGAGACCGCGCGGGCGGCGCTCGCGGGCGCGCTGACCGAGCGCGCCGTCCGCGAGATCCCCACCATCGCCGAGGCCGTACCGGGCCTGACGGCCCTGATCGAGGGCCTGATCGGCGACGCGGTTGCCGCCGCGCTCGACGACCCCGGGATCGACCGCGCCTGGATCGCCGCGCTGGATAGCACCCGCGCGGGCGTCGTCGCTGACATCGAGGGCTACGACGGCGGCACTCCCCCGACGCTGTGGTTCGACCTGGCGCCCTTCGTCGACCTGGCCAAGACCAGGCTGATCTCCGCCGCGCCGGACCGCGTCAAGCCATTCGTCGAGGAGATCTCGTGGACCACCGAGCTACGCGCGCCAATAGTGCGGCTCGACCCCGCCCAGACCGAGCTCGCGGCTGATGCCCTGCGCTGGACGTCCCGCTGGGGCTGGTTCTACGCCGGGGCCGCCGCGCTCGCCGTGACTGGCCTCGTCGTCGGACCGCGCCGGGGCCGCTGGGCCGCGCTGCTCCTCGCCGGCTTGTTGACCGCCGCAGGGCTGGCCGTGTCGGGCTGGTGGTTGGGGCGGTTGCCCTTTCCGTCCGGGTCTGGGCTCGGACCCGCGCTGGCCGGCCGCCTGGCCGAGGGTGGTCTCAGCCACCTCGCCGACTGGCTGCGCCCGGTGCTCTATGTGGCGCTCGGCGCCGCAGGCCTCGGCGCGGTGGGGGCGCTGATCGCTCGTCCGCGGGCGTCTGCGACGAAACGCGCGCGGTAGCTCAGCCCGCGTTCCCGGGAACCGCGCCCCGAACGAAGGTGGCGACCGCCCAGGCGAAGTCGTCGCGGGCGGCGTCGGCGTCGTGGTCCGCGACCACCCCCAGCTCGCGCAGCTGCGCGCGGGTCTGTTCCGTCACGCACAGGCCGAGAATCAGGTGAAGCAGCGCCCGTGCGGTCGCGTCCGGGCGGGGGTTTCCCACGTCGGCAAGCCTGCGGGCCGGCGGCGCAGCCAGGTCGACGCCGCCCAGACCGAGCGCCAGCGACGACGCCACCAGCTCCGCGCCGTCACGCCGCGCAAGCAGCGCCACGCGCACGCCGTCGGCCCAGGCCGCGAGCCACTCGCCCGCCTCCAGCCCCTGGTCGGGCTCGGGCACGTCCTCGAGGACCTCGTCGGACAGCGCCGCCAACAACGACTGCTTGTTGGGCACGTGGTAGTACAGCGCGCCCGCCTGCACGCCGAGGGCGTCGGCGACGCGACGCATGCTGAGGTCGCCGAGGCCGTAGGCGTCGAGGATGCCCAGGCCCGCGTCGACGATCGCCGCCCTGCTCAGCGCCATGCGTGATCCCTGCGTGCCATGGGGCGAGCCTATCGTCATGCATAGGATGGCCCGATGACCCGCTTCCACAAGCCCGTGCACCGTCCCGGCGACGTCCTTGAGCTGCTGCGCGGCAGCGGCGACCCGGCCGAGGTCGGCGGGCTCGCCCAGGACACGGCAGCCGCGCTGCTGCACCGCGTGCGCTCGGCCCCCGAAGCGGCGGTGGTCGACCGGGTGATCGCGTTCGCCGACGCGGACGGCATCGACGACCTGGCCGAGCTGTGGTCCGCGGCGAGCCCGGACTCGCTGCCCGGCGCGCTCTGGCGCCTCTACCTCCTCCGCCACACCGTGCGCGAGGCGCCCTCGGCTGCGGCGTACCGGTTCCGGCGCGGGGTCGAGGTCGACGCCGTCGGCCAGGCCATCGCGGGGTCCAGCGCCGCCCCCACACCCGACGAGGTGGTCTCGCTCGCGACGCAGATCCTGCGTGGGGCGTTCGTCGGCGACTTCGCCGTCGCCCTGGAGCGCGCCGCGGCGTTCTCCCGCGTGATGGGCTCCGGGTGTCGCGAGCTGGCGGCCTCCGACGCCGACAAGGACCGCGCCGCGGACGAACGCCGCCGCGCGGACAGCTACGACACGATCGTCGGCGAACTCACCCGCACAGCATCGGCCTGGCGCGCCGGGTTGCTGCATTGACGCTAAGCTAAGCGGGCCGGGCCGCGGTAACCCCGGGCTCCACTTTTCGCCGCTGTGAGCGGCCTCGCGCCGAGAGGCGTTCCGCGGCCCGGCCTCAACCGCTCATTGAGCCGGTCCTCGGCGCGAAGCGCCCGGACCGTGTCGAAATGAATGAGCCCGACCATAGCTCAGGGAGCGACGGTCACCTGCGGCGGGTACAGGCCCATGACGGCCAGCGCGGCGGCGTGATTCTCCTCGCTCGAGCCGGCGCATCCCGCCGCGACGACGGTGATGGTGGCGCCTGCATCGGCGGCGGGGAGCACCGTCGAGATCACGCAGCAGTCCGTGGAGACGCCGGCGACGACGAGGCTCGGGGCCTCGCCGACGACCTCGCGGATCGCGTCCCACTTGCCGAAGGTCGGCGCGTCGACGACGACCGCGTCAACGCCGGCCAGCTCGGGCACGAGATCGAAGTAGGGGTCATCGGCGGGACGGTCGGCAAACGGCCACGCCCTCATGTACGAGCCCCAGCTCCCGACCCGGTCGCCCGGCGCGGGAGGCACCCAGCGCGTGAGGATCGTGCGCCCCGCGTACTCCCGAAGCAGCGGCGCGATGGCCGACATCGCGTCAGGCCACATCGTCGATCCCCACTCGCTTTCCGGGTCGGCGAAGATCCGCTGCCCGTCGATCACGACGAGCCAAGGCCGCTCACTCATGCCGCGCCCCTCTCCCGCTACTCCTCATGCCGCGCCCTCTCCGGTTGCTCCTTATACACCGAAGTCTGACACGACAACGGGGATCACGCGTGGCACGGGGTTGAGCGCATCTGGCAGTCTTGGGGCCGTGAGCTATATGCAAGATGAGGGCTGGTTCAAGATCGGCCGCCTGCACGTCACGACGACCGTCGGGGTGGTGCTTCTCGGCGCGCTGGGGATGTTGGCCGCCGTCATCGTCAGCGGGCTGCCGTCGGCGCTGTGGTACGCGCCCGAGTACCTGCTGGCCGCGCAGGTCTGGCGCGTGTTCACGTGGCCGCTCGCCGACACCGTCAGCTTCTGGGGCGTCCTCAACCTCCTCTTCCTCTGGCTCTTCGGCCGCGACCTCGAGGCCGGCATCGGCCGCTCGCGCATGGCTTGGCTGTTCGTCGGCATCTGGCTGTCGATCACCGTGTCGACGAGCCTCGTCGGCACACTGCTTCCCGGGGTGGGCGCGGCCGGCCTCCAGCTCGTGGAGTTCGCGGTCCTCCTCGTCTGGATCGCCGAGTCGCCGCGCCGCCAGTTCATGTTCGGAATCCCCGCCTGGGTGTTCGGGAGCGTGCTGATCGGCCTTCAGGTGCTGCAGTTGATCGGCTTCCGCGCCTGGCCGACCCTCTTCAGCCTGCTGCTATCGCTCGCGCTCTCCGCGGTCGCCGCCCGCGCCGTCGGCCTGCTCAGCGCCTATCCCTGGATTCCCGGCGGCCGCGAGGCGAGGGCGCCGCGCGCCCCCCGGCGGGTCAAGGCCGGGAAGGCGGCTAAGGCCCACGCCCACACGCCGCGCGCACCGAAGCGCCACGTCAGCGACGAGGACCGCATCGACCAGCTGCTCGACAAGATCAACGCCGAGGGCATCCACTCGCTCACGAAGAGCGAACGCGCCGAACTGGAGAAGCTCCGCCAGCGTCGTAGGTGATCACCCGGACAGTCAGGCCCTTTGCACCGCGCCGAAGCGCTCCGCGGCGACGGCGACCGCGCGCTGGCGGGCCTCCGCGGCCTCGGCATCGGTGAGCGTCCGATCGGCGCGGAAGCGCAGCGCGAAAGCCAGCGACTTCTTCCCCTCGCCCACCTGATCGCCCGTGTAGACGTCGAACAGCGAGGCCGACTCCAGCAGCTCGCCAGCGCCCTCGACCAGCGCGGCGCGCACCTCGGCCGACGACACCTCGTCGTCGACGATCAGCGCCACGTCCTCCTTGGCCAGCGGGAAACTCGCGAGCGCGCCGATCCTGCCCCCGTCGACGGCGTGCGCCAGCAGCGCGTCGAGGTCCAGCTCGACGGCCGCCGCGCGGGTCGGGAGGCGGTAGGCCGCGACGACCGCGGGGTGCAGCTCGCCCGCGTGGCCGACGACCACGCCGTCGACGCTGAGCTCGGCGCACCGGCCGGGGTGCCACGGCGCCTGCTCGACGTTACGCCTGGTCAGCCGCACGCCGACGGCCGCGGCCGCCTGCTCGGCGAGCGCGACGACGTGCGTCCAGTCGGCGGCGACGGCGGGGCCCTGCCAGCCGGCGGCGCGCCAGTTGCCGGTCACGACCGCGGCGAGGTGCTGCGGCTGCGCGGGCAGCGCCGCGTCGATGGCGGCCAGCTCGTCGTCGGACGGGCGGTGCGCGACGCTCGGGCGCGGCGCGCCGGGCTCGCCCCCGTCGAGGAACACGCGGCCCTGCTCGAAGAGCGCGAGGTCGGTGAGGCTGCGCGAGGTGTTGCGCGCCACGGCCGAGAACAGCCCGGGCAGCAGAGTCGTGCGCAGGTAGCCGTGGGTCTCCGACAGCGGGTTCGCGAGGCGCACGAGGGCGCGGCGCGGATCGTCGGCGGCCACGCCCAGCTGGTCCAGCTCCTCGGCGGAGGCGAACGGCAGGGTCAGCACCTCGGTGAACCCGAGCTGGGCGACGGCGCGGAGCACGGCGCGGCGGTCGCGGATGGCCGGGTCAAGGCCGCGGGTCTCGCTCGGCACGGGGAGGCTGAGGCCGATGGCGTCGTAGCCGACGTGCCTGCCCACCTCTTCGACGACGTCGTAGGGGTCGACCAGGTCGCCGCGCCAGCTGGGCGCGGTCACGGTCAGCGAGTCGCCGAGCGCCGTGACCTCGATGCCCGCGGCGGCCAGCAGGCGCATGGTGCGCTCCTGCTCGACCTTGGTGCCGAGCACCGCGGAGATCAGGCCGGAGCGCAGCGAGACGCGGTGCGGCGCCGGCGCGGAGCCGACGACGGTCTCGGCCGTCACCTGGCCGCCGCCGTGAGCGACGAGCAGCTTCGCCGCCCGCTTGGCCGCCGCGTAGGGCAGCTGCGGGTCGACGCCGCGCTCGAAGCGCTTGGACGCCTCCGAGGGCAGGCCGTGGCGGCGGAAGGTGCGCGACACCGTCGCGCCGTCGAAGTGCGCGGCCTCCAGCACGATTGTCGTCGTGGTCTCGGAGACCTCGGTGTTCTCGCCGCCCATGACGCCCGCGAGCCCGATGGGGCCGGACTCGTCGGTGATGAGCAGGTCGTCGGCGTCGAGCGCCCGGTCCTGGCCGTCGAGCGTCGTCAGCCGCTCCCCCGCCTCGGCGAGGCGGACCCGGATCGGCCCGGCGAGCGTGGCGCCGTCGTAGGCGTGCAGCGGCTGGCCGGACTCGAGCATGACGTAGTTGGTGACGTCGACTGCGAGCGAGATCGAGCGCACACCAGAGGCGCGAAGGCGCTGGGCCATCCAGTCCGGGGTGGGCGCGGCAGGGTCGATGCCGTCGATGGTCAGCGCGACGAACGCCGAGCAACGCTCAGACTCCAGCACGATCGGGTACCCGCCGTCGACGGGCTCCGGCAGCTTGGCGCGGTAGCGGTCCTCGTAGCTGACGCCGTTAGCGATGGCCGCCTCGCGGGCGAGGCCGCGCAGCGACAGGCAATAGCTGAGGTCCGGCGTCACGTCGATGTCGAGCACCTCGTCGGCGGTCCACAGCAGCTCGACGGCGTCGGCGCCGGGCTCGGCAAAACCGGGTGCCAGCACGATGATGCCGCTGTGGTCGTCGCCAAGACCCAGCTCGTCCTCCGCGCAGATCATGCCGTCGGAGACGTGGCCGTAGGTCTTGCGGGCGGCGATGGCGAAGTCGCCGGGCAGCACCGTGCCGGGCAGCGCGACGACCACGAGGTCGCCCTCGGCGAAGTTGTGCGCGCCGCAGACGATGCCGCGGCTGGCGGGGAACCCGTCGGTGGCGGGGTCGTTCTGCGCGCCGACGTCGACGCGGCAGTAACGGATGACCTTTCCGTTCTTCTGCGGCTCGTCGACGATGCTGAGCACGCGTCCGATGGTCAGGTTGCCGGAGACGGGCGCGGCGACGGCGTCGACGTGCTCGACGGTGAGACCGACGGCGGTGAACTGGTCGGCCAGCTGCGCCGTCGTGACGTCGGCCGGCAGCGTGACGAGGTCACGCAGCCAGGAGATCGGGGCCTTCATCGGGCACCTCCCAGGATGGAGCGGCTGAAGCGGATGTCGCCCTCGACGAAGTCGCGGAGGTCGGGGGCGCCGGTGCGGAACATGACGGTGCGGTCGACTCCCATGCCGAACGCGAAGCCGGAGTAGACGTCCGGGTCGACGCCGCAGGCGGCGAGCACGCGGGGGTTGACGACGCCGCAGCCGCCCCACTCGATCCAGCCCTCGGACTTGCAGGTGCGGCAGGGCGCGTCGGGGTTGCCGACGGAGGCGCCGTGGCAGACGAAGCACTCGAGGTCGACCTCGCCGGAGGGCTCGGTGAACGGGAAGTAGTGCGGGCGCATGCGCGTCTTGACGTCGCCGAACATGGCCTTGGCCAGGTGGTCGAGCGTGCCGCGCAGGTCGGCCATGGAGATGCCCTTGTCGACGACGAGGCCCTCCAGCTGGTGGAAGACGGGCAGGTGGGTGGCGTCGTACTCGTCGGCGCGGAACACCTTGCCGGGGCTGATCACGTACAGCGGGACGCCGCGGGTGAGCATGGCGCGCACCTGCACCGGGGAGGTCTGGGTGCGCAGCAGCTTCCCGGCCGACGGTGGATCCACCCACAGCGTGTCCTGCAGCGCGCGCGCCGGGTGGTCCGGGGCGAGGTTGAGGGCGTCGAAGTTGTACCACTCGGCCTCGAGCTGAGGGCCGTCGGCGACCTCCCAGCCCATGGCGACAAACACGTCGATCATCTCGTCGATGAGCGTGGTCACCGGGTGCAGCGCGCCCTGCGGCGTGACGTCGACGGGGAGGGTCATGTCCACGCGCTCGGCGCGGAGCGCGGCGGCGAGCTCGAGCTCTGCCAGCTCGTCCTGGCGGGCGGCGACGGCCTTGTTGACAGCGCCGCGCGCCTGGCCGACGCGCTGGCCGGCCTCCTTACGCGCCTGCGGCGGGAGGGCGCCGATCTCGCGGTTGGCGAGCGCGAGCGGCGAGGCGTCGCCCGCGTGGGCGAGGCGCGCCTGCTTCAGCTCGGCGGTGGTGGCCGCGGCGGAGATGGCGGCGAGCGCGTCGGCGACGTACCCGTCGACGGCCGCCGGGTCGAGCGCGGCGACCCGCTTGGGGTCGAAGTTGTCGTTAGGCCCTGACATGGGACCCTCCTTCTCGTCTCTGCGCGGAGGCGGTGGCGTACAGGCACACCGCCGCGGCGCTGGAAAGGTTGAGGCTCTCGGCCTGCCCCCACATGGGGACGGCCACCACCTCGTCGGCGAGCCGCGCGTCCTCGGCGGGGAGCCCCCACGCCTCGTTGCCCATGATCCAGGCGATGGGGCCGCTGAGCTCGCCGGCTGCGGCCTTGAGGTCGAGGGCCTCGCCGTCGCCGTCGGCCGCGAGCACCGTCATGCCCATGGCCTTGACGTTGGCGACGGCGTCCGCGAGCGGGATCCCGGTGAGGATCGGCATGTGGAACAGGCTGCCGACGGTGGAGCGCACCGTCTTCGGGTTGTAGATCTCGACGCTGCCGCTGGTGAGGATGACGCCGTCGGCGCCGAACGCGTCCGCGCAGCGGATCACGGTGCCGGCGTTGCCAGGGTCGCGGACCTGCGCGCAGATCACGACCAGCTTGGCGCCGTCGAGGGCGTCCCAGCCGAAGTCGAGCTGGCGGACGACCGCGATGATGCCCTGCGGCGTGACCGTGTCGCTGAGTTGGCGCATCTGCTGCGGCGTCGCCACCCAGACCGGCACGTCGAGGCCCTCGATGAGGTCGGCGTGCTTGGCGGCGTCCTCGACGATCACCTCCTGGACGAGGCCGTCGGCGGCGAGCGCCTCCCGGACGGCCTGTCGGCCCTCGGCGAGGAATGCACGCGCGACGTCACGGCCCCGGCGCTGCGTCAAACGACGAACCGAA
>CAYVWO010000009.1:3585-5307 GCA_964455495.1 uncultured Tessaracoccus sp. | reverse complement strand
AACCGAACGCAGCACCGAGGCCGGGAGGCCAAGGGCGGCGTTCGGTTCGTTGCTCACGAGGCAGCCCTTCAGGCGGCCGCGGGCTGATTGTCCTTGGCGATGGCGACCAGGGCGTTGAAGGCGTTGACGTCGGTGACGGCCAGGTCGGCCAGGATCTTGCGATCCACCTCGACGCCCGCGTTCTTCAGACCGTTGATGAAACGGTTGTAGGTCATGCCCTCGGCGCGGGCAGCAGCGTTGATCCGCTGGATCCACAGGCCGCGGAAGTCGCCCTTCTTGGCGCGACGGTCACGGTAGCTGTAGGTGGCGGAGTGGAGCATCTGCTCCTTCGCCTTGCGGTACAGGCGCGACCGCTGGCCGCGGTAGCCGGAGGCCAGCTCGAGAACTTCGCGACGCTTCTTCTTCGCATTCACAGAACGCTTCACGCGTGCCATGGGGTACTCCTTGGGTTAGTCGGCCCGGGCCGACGGGGTGGTTCGGGGACGATCGGGGGGTGTGGGCTCAGCGGCCCTTGTGCTTGCCAAGGAGCTTGCGCATCTTCTTGGCGTCGGCGGGGGCAACCTCGACGGGGGCCTGCAGGCTGCGGATGCGCCGCGAGGACTTGTGCTCGTTGAGGTGGCCGAGGTTGGCCTGGCGGCGCATGAGCTTGCCCGTCCCGGTGGTCTTGAACCGCTTCTTCGCACCGGAGTGCGACTTCATCTTCGGCATGTTCAGCTCGCTTTCTTCTTAAGTGATTCGGCCTCGTCAGAGGTCGATGTCAGGGTCCATGTTGTCTGCGGGGCCGCGGCGCTTCTTGGGCGCCTGCGCGGCGTGTCCGGACGCGGCGCGGATCTGGGCCTCGGCGGCCCGCTCCTCGTCCAGCCGGGCCTGGCGCTCGGCCATGCGGCGGTCACGGTCGGCGTCCTGGTCGACGCGCGCCTCGGTCTTCTTCTTGGTGGGGCCGAGCACCATCAGCATGTTGCGGCCGTCCTGCTTGGGCGCGGACTCGACGTAGCCGAACTCGGCGATGTCTGCCGCGAGGCGCTGCAGCAGCGCCATGCCCAGCTCCGGGCGCGACTGCTCGCGGCCGCGGAACATGATGGTGATCTTGACCTTGTCGCCGCCCTTGAGGAAGCGGACGACGTGGCCCTTCTTCGTCTCGTAGTCGTGCTGGTCGATCTTGAGGCGGAGCTTCATCTCCTTGGTGGAGATGTTGGACTGGTTGCGGCGGGCGTCGCGCACCTTCTGCGCGGCCTCGTACTTGAACTTGCCGTAGTCCATCAGCTTTGCGACCGGCGGCCGCGCCATCGGGGCGACTTCGACAAGATCCAGATCGTTCTCCGCGGCGAGGCGCAGGGCGTCCTCGACGCGCACGATGCCGACCTGCTCGCCGTTGGGGCCGACGAGCCGGACTTCGGGTACTCGGATGCGATCATTGATCCGCGGTTCGGTGCTGATGGGTCCTCCAGTGAGTGTTGTTGCGGTCACGACGAAAAAGGCCCCCGCGCATGCGGAGGCCCAAAACACCTGTTGGCACGCGCGGTGAACCGCGGCCGGTCGGTGACCCGGCTGCTCTCGGCTGCGCGGGTGGGAGGGACTCCACTTGCTCGGACGGTCAGACCGCCGATTGACAGTCGCTCATACTACGTGCCCAAGCGGGGATCGCCAAAACGACGGCGCTCCTCACGCTCCTTGAGCCAGGCGCGTCGACGAGGTCGACCGCGACTGCGTCGAAAGGCCCCC
>CAYVWO010000009.1:0-3485 GCA_964455495.1 uncultured Tessaracoccus sp. | reverse complement strand
GGCGCGCGTCGAAAGGCTCTGGCACCCGGTTCATGGATCCAGCCCAGCCCGCTCGGGCAGTTCGCGGCGTCATCGTGGCTGCAAACGTTCAGTTCGGACCGCCGACGGGATTATCGTGCGCACCAAAGTCAGCATGGTGACTCTGACGCTCACGTTAAGCCCAACAGCGCCGCAGATCGAACGTTTGCAGCCACGATGGCCTCCCTGAAGCGGGTCCTCGCCGGGTCGCATATCCGGACCGACGCGCGACGGGTCCCGTTGTCGGACCAGGCCGATAGGGTACGACGGGTGATCACCGGTGAACTCAAAGGCAAGGTCGACCGCGTCTGGGACGCGTTCTGGTCCGGCGGTATCTCCAACCCGCTGGAGGTCATCCAGCAGATCACCTACCTGCTGTTCCTCCGACGGCTCGACGACCTCCAAACCCTTGAGGAGAAGAAGTCGCGCGTCACCGGGCAGCCGATCACCCAGGCGTTCTTCGCCGGCAACGAGCAGCACCTGCGCTGGGGCCAGTTCAAGCAACTGGAGCCCGGTGCGATGTTCGACGTCGTGGGCCTGGAGGTGTTCCCTTACCTGCGCGACCTGGGCACCCGAGTCGCAGGGGCGACGTCGACGTACGCCGAGCACCTCCGCGACGCGCGGTTCGCCATCCCGACACCCGCGCTGCTGGCGAAGGTCGTCGACATGCTCGACACCATCGAGATGGCCGACCGCGACACCAACGGCGACCTGTACGAGTACCTGTTGTCCAAACTCGCGTCCGCGGGCGTCAACGGCCAGTTCCGCACACCGCGCCACATCATCCAGTTGATGGTGCAGCTGATGGACCCGAAGCCTGGCGACGAGATCTGTGACCCCGCCTGCGGCACGGCGGGCTTCCTGGTCGCGGCGTCGGAGCACGTTCGCGAGCAGCACCCGGACGCGATGCTCGACGCCGCGCAGCGCACGCACTTCCACCGCTCGATGTTCCACGGCTACGACTTCGACTCCACCATGCTGCGCATCGCATCGATGAACATGCTCATGCACGGCATCGAGTCCCCCGACATCCGCTACCGCGACTCGCTCTCGGAGGGCGCCTCCGGCGAGGCCGACAAATACACCCTGATCCTGGCCAACCCCCCATTCGCCGGATCCCTCGACCACGAATCAACCTCGAAGGAACTCCTCGCCACCGTCAAAACCCGCAAGACCGAACTGCTGTTCCTCGCCCTGTTCCTGAAGCTCCTCCAACCCGGCGGCCGCGCCGCCGTCATCGTCCCCGACGGCGTCCTCTTCGGCTCCACGAAGGCCCACAAAGACCTGCGCCGCTCACTGGTCGAGGACCACAAACTCGACGCCGTCGTCAAGCTCCCCAGCGGCGTGTTCCGCCCCTACGCGGGTGTGTCCACCGCCATCCTGATCTTCACGAAGACCGGAGCCGGCGGCACCGACCACGTCTGGTTCTACGACGTCCAAGCCGACGGGTTCAGCCTCGACGACAAACGCAACCCGGTCGCCGCCAACGATCTCCCGGAGGTCGCAACCCGCTGGGCCAGCCGCGACACGACTGAACGCGACCGCGCACGCACCGAACAGTCGTTCACGGTCCCGAAAGACGAGATCGCCGCCCAGGGCTACGACCTGTCGCTGAACAGATACAAGGAGATCGTTCACGACGACGTCGAACACCGCGACCCCCTCGACATCATCGCCGACCTCGAGGCGCTGGAAGCAGAGATCGTGTCAGGCCTCGCCGAGTTGAAGGCGATGCTCTCGTGACCCGTGGGGCGAAGCCGGCGATGGTCCCGCTGCGCGAACTCGTTCGCCCAGCTGGTCGACGCGCAGGCTCGAACACGGACCTCCCGGTCTACTCCGTGACTAAACATGCCGGGTTCGTACCAAGCCTTGAGTACTTCAAGAAACAGGTCTTCAGCCGAGACGTCGAGGGGTACAAGCTCGTCGAGCCCGGCGAGTTCGCCTACGCAACCATCCACCTCGATGAGGGCTCGGTCGGCATCGCACCGGAGCGAGCGCTGATCAGCCCGATGTACACGGTATTCGCCGCTGACAGCGCACACATCAACGCGAACTACCTCATCCGCTATCTGAAGAGCCCTCGCGCTCTCGCGCACTATCCCCAGCTCGGCAAAGGCGCGATCCACCGGCGCAAAGCCATCTCCCTGGAGAGCCTTGGCGCCCTGCCGGTACCTCTTCCGTCTCTCGACGAACAACGTCGCATCGCCACGATCCTCGACCTTGCCGACGCCCTCCGCACCAAACGCCACCAGGCCCTCGCCCAGCTCGACGCCCTCCCCCAGGCCATCTTCCATCGGATGTTCGGCGACCCCGACGATGCCACTGCCACGGTGCCGTTCGGCGACATCGCCGCTCTTTCGGGTGGGCGCAACCTCGTCGCCGATGACAGCAGCGCAGACTCCGCCTACCGCGTACTGAAGATCAGCGCCGTTACTACCGGGCAGTTCAAGCCGGAGGAGTCCAAACCCTTGCCATCGGACTACACGCCACCGACCGCGCACCTCGTTCGACAAGGCGACCTGCTGATGAGCCGCGCGAACACAACCGAGTTGGTCGGCGCCGTCGCCTACGTCCACTCCACGCCCACCAACCTCGCACTCCCAGACAAGGTCTGGCGCTTCAACTGGAGCGACCCAACCAGTTCTCCGCTGTTCTACCAGGCCCTCATGCAGACACCTACGATCCGCCGCCGCATCAGCCGCCTCGCCAGCGGCACCGGCGGCTCGATGAAGAACATCTCGAAGGCCAAGCTCGACCAGATGCCAGTTCCCCGCATCGACACTCGACGCCAGCAAGAGTTCGCCCGCCTGGTCGGCGACGTCGAACACCGGCGAGCCAAGACCGCCGAGGCCGCCGCCTCGCAGGATGCATTATTCGCCTCCCTGCAAACCCGCGCGTTCAAAGGAGAACTGTGACCAGCAACGAAGCACCCACCTGGGACCAGTACATGTTGCCGGCATTGACGATCCTCGCCGACGGCAACGTGCACCGCGCGCGGTACATCTGCAACGCGGCTGCCGACCTCCTCAATGTCAGCGCAGAGGAGCGCGAGGTGCTCATTCCGTCAGGGCGGCCCCGCTACCTTGACCGATCCCAGTGGGCACTGTCCGATCTGAGCCGGATCGGGGCCATCGAGCGCATCAGCAGGGGCCACTACCGCATCACCGAAGCCGGACGGCGACTGCTCGTGACCCACCCCGGCGGTATCACGAAACGGGACTTTCGGGAGCTTCCCGGGTACGCCGAGGCATACGCGGCCTCGGCAACAACCGCAGTTTCCGACGCCAAGGTCATCCCGGTCTCCGAGGAGATCTCGGAGCTCTCCCCGACCGAGCAGGTTGAGCAGGGCATCTCGCGCATCCATGCCACGGTCGAGCAGGAACTCCTTGCCCGCCTCCACGCACAGGAGCCGGCGTTCTTCGAGCAGGCGGTGCTCGACCTGCTGATGGCGATGGGCTACGGAGGTG
>CAYVWO010000008.1:11482-18862 GCA_964455495.1 uncultured Tessaracoccus sp. | reverse complement strand
AAGGAGATCCTCAAGGGCGTCAACCTCACCATCAACTCCGGCGAGATCCACGCCATCATGGGACCCAACGGCTCCGGCAAGTCGACGCTGGCCTACGCCATCGCCGGCCACCCCAAGTACGAGATCACCAGCGGCTCGGTGACCCTCGACGGTCTGGAGCTCACCGAGCTGAGCGTCGACGAGCGCGCCCGCGCCGGCCTGTTCCTCGCGATGCAGTACCCCGTCGAGGTGCCCGGCGTCTCGGTCGCCAACTTCCTGCGCACCGCCAAGACCGCCCTCGACGGCGAGGCCCCCAAGGTCCGCACCTGGGTCAAGGACGTGCAGAAGGCGCTGGCCAGCATGCAGCTGGACAAGTCGTTCGCCGCGCGCTCCGTGAACGAGGGCTTCTCCGGCGGCGAGAAGAAGCGCCACGAGATCGCCCAGCTCGAGCTGCTGAACCCCAAGGCCGCGATCCTCGACGAGACCGACTCCGGCCTCGACATCGACGCCCTGCGCGTCGTCTCCGAGGGCGTCAACCGCTACTCGGCGCAGGGCGACCGCGCCGTGCTGCTGATCACGCACTACACCCGCATCCTGCGCTACATCGAGCCCACCTACGTGCACGTGTTCGTCGACGGCCGGATCGTCGACGAGGGCGGCAAGGAGCTCGCCGAGAAGCTCGAGGCCGAGGGCTACATCTCTTATGTCGAAGCGGCAGCGAACGCCTGATCGTGTACGACGTTGAGAGGATCCGCGAGGACTTCCCGATCCTGCAGCGCAGGGTGGGGGAGCGGCCGCTCGTGTACCTCGACTCGGCCAACACCTCGCAGAAGCCGCGGCAGGTCGTCGACGCGATCGCCGAGCATTACCTGACGCACAACGCGAACGTGGCCCGGGCCATGCACCTGCTGGGCGCCGAGGCGACGGTGGCGTTCGAGGGCGGGCGGTCCAAGGTGGCCGGGTTCGTCGGCGCGGCGAGGCCCGAGGAGATCGTGTTCACCAAGAACGCGTCCGAGGCGCTGAACCTCGCCGCGTCCTCGCTCGGGGCGTCGCTCAAGCCCGGCGACGAGGTGGTCATCTCCGTGATGGAGCACCACTCCAACATCGTCCCGTGGCAGCTCGCCTGCCAGCGGTCGGGGGCGACGCTGCGCTGGTTCGACATCACCGACGACGGCCGGCTCGACCTGGAGAAGGCCGAGCGGGACCGGCTCATCAACGAGCGCACGAGGGTCGTCTCGCTGACCTGGGTCAGCAACGTGCTCGGCACCCGCAACCCCATCGCCCTGATCGCCGCCCAGGCCCACGCCGTCGGCGCCACCATGGTGGTCGACGCCTCCCAGGCGGTGCCGCACCAGGCGACGGACGTCGCGGCGCTCGGCGCGGACCTCGTGGCGTTCACCGGGCACAAGATGGTCGGGCCCACCGGCATCGGCGTCCTCTGGGGGCGCTACGACCTGCTCGCCGAGCTGCCGCCCTACCAGGGCGGCGGCGAGATGATCGAGGTCGTCCAGATGGAGCGCTCGACCTACGCGGCGCCCCCGCACCGGTTCGAGGCCGGCACCCCGCCGATCGCGCAGGCGGTCGGCCTCGGAGCCGCCGTCGACTACCTCACGGGCCTCGGCATGGAGGCGATCTCCGCGCACGAGGAGGCACTGACCGCCTACGCGCTGGACAAGCTGACCAGCATCGACGGCGTGGTCATCCTCGGCCCTACCGAGGCGGTCGAGCGCGGATCGGCCATCTCGTTCAACATCGCCGGCGTGCACCCGCACGACGTCATGCAGGTCCTCGACTCGCGCGGCGTCGCCATCCGCGGCGGACACCACTGCGCCCGGCCGCTGCACAAGCGGCTGGGCCACCAGAGCTCGACCCGCGCGTCGTCGTACCTGTACACGACGCAGGGCGAGATCGACGCGCTCGCCGACGCGCTGGTATTCACCCGCGACTACTTCGCGCCTAAGTTCGGAGGCTGAGCCGTGAACATCGACGAGCTGTACCAGACGATCATCCTCGACCACTACCGCGAGAAGCATCACAGCGGGCTGCGCGACGGGTACGACGCCGAGGTGCATCACGTGAACCCGTCCTGCGGCGACGAGCTCACGCTGCGCGTCCTCCTCGACGGCGACACCATCGCCGACATCTCGTACCTCGGCGAGGGGTGTTCGATCTCGCAGGCCTCGACCTCGGTGATGACCGACCTGCTCATCGGCGGCACCACCGCGCACGCGCTGGAGCTGCACGACATGTTCCTCGAGATGATGCAGTCCCAGGGCCGGATCGAGCCCGACGAGGATGTGTTCGAGGACGCGATCGCGTTCGCCGGCGTCTCGAAGTTCCCCGCGCGCGTAAAATGTGCCCTGCTCGGCTGGTCCGCGCTGCGCGACGCCACCCTCCAAGCAACCGTCAAGGAGAACTGATGTACAACCCCGAACAGCGCCCCAGCGACCTGGTGAAGGACGAGCTGCCCGACGTCGACCTGAGCGCCCCGGCGCCGTCGGCCGCTCCCACCGAGGACGAGGTGCTCGAGGCGATGAAGGACGTCGTCGACCCCGAGCTGATGGTCAACGTCGTCGACCTCGGCCTCGTCTACGGCGTCCAGCTCGACGATCAGGCCAACGCCACGATCGACATGACGCTGACCTCGCCCACCTGCCCGCTCACCGACAAGATCGAGTACGACACCAAGTACGTCCTCGACGGCCTGGTGACCTCCGTGACCATCAACTGGGTCTGGCTGCCGCCGTGGACGCTGGAGATGATCAGCGAGGACGGCCGCGAGCAGCTGCGCGCGATCGGCTACAACCTCTGACACGCTCCTTGAGCCGGGCCCCCGCGCGAAGCGCCGGGCCCGTGTCGAAAGGTGCCGCGCGTTAAGCTAGAAGCCTCCACCGATCCCAAGGAGGCGACGATGCCGACACTGATCACCGCAGATGGCGTGCAGCTGCACTACACCGACACGGGCGGCGGGGGCCGTCCCCTCGTCCTTGTCCACGGCTGGCCGCTGTCCGGCGCCGCGTTCGAGGCCAACATTCCCGCGTTCGCGGCGGCCGGCTACCGCGTGATCGCGTACGACCGGCGCGGCTTCGGGCAGTCCGACCAGCCGGAGTCCGGTTACGACTACGAGACGCTCGCCGACGACCTGGCCTCGCTCCTCGCCCAGCTCGGCCTGGAGAATGCCGTGCTCCTCGGCTTCTCCATGGGCGGCGGCGAGGTGGCGCGCCTGGCTGGCGGGCGGATCGAGCCGCGCGTCGGCGCCGTCATCTTCTCCGGGGCCATCACGCCCGCGCTGTGCCTGACCGACGACAACCCCGACGGCGCGATGCCGTTCGAGGCCTTCCAAGGGATGTCGGATCAGTGCGCGGCCGACCGCGACGGCTTCCTGGACCAGTTCGTGACCTGGTTCTACAGCACCGGCGACGGCGGTCTCCAGGTCGACGAGGCCACACGGCAGGCGGCGCTCGCGATCGCGCACCAGTCGAGCCCGCTTGCGGGCCCGGCCACGATCCTGATCTGGGCCGACGACCTGCGCGAGGACTGCCGCGGCATCGATGTGCCCACGCTCGCGATTCACGGCGACGGCGACATCAACGTGCCTCTGGCGAAGTCCAGCGCGCGGATGTCGGAGTACGTGCCGCAGGCGGAGCTCGTCGTCATCGAGGGTGCGCCGCACGGCGCCAACGTCTCTCATCAGGCGCAGTGGGAGAGCGCGGTCTTGGAATTCCTCGCCCGAATCGGCTGATCCGGGCTGCCGACGTCTCGACGGAGGTCAACTTTGGTTGACTTCCTGGGTACCGAGGTCGGTGCCGAGTTCCGAACGGTCGCGGGAGGCGGGACACTTAACACACAAGCGGCCATCCGAGATGCTTATCCCCCCGGCACCGAAGGATGGTCGCTTCATGTCGTTCCGGGAGGATGCCGCGGCGATCCCGGACGAGTCAGCGGTCGGCGATCTCGGACGGATCGGCGGGGGAGGGCGGCGACTCAGACCTTGCCCGCGTCTCGTACCCGGTCGGCAGAGTGACCCGCAGCAGCCAGCGACCGTTTTGCAGCTCGCTCGTGCAGGTCCCCTTCAGCAGGTTGGCCCGCTCGCGGATGCCGACGAGCCCGAAGCCCCGCGTTGGACGTATCTCGCGAAGCCTCGTCGGGTTCGAGTACTCCGCGATGAACGAGTCGTCTGTGGAGCGCATGAGGATGCGCGCGACGCCCCCGGGCGACGCGTGCTTGATCATGTTGCTGACGGCCTCGACGGTGATCTTCGCGAGCGTCGTCGCACGGGCGGCGCTGATGCGCTCGAGCTCGATGCTCACCTCGGTCTGGAACCCGGACTCCTGTAACCGCTGGGCCTGCTGCTCTACGGACTCGAGGAGGCCCGCGGCGTCGGCCACGTGCCAGGTGCCCACCTCGTCTAGGAGCTCACTGTCGCGGAGGCTTGACAGCAGTTGGCGGAGGTCCTGGGCGGCGGAGCTGCACTCGAGCGCGATGCTCTCGAGCTCATCTCGGGCGAGGTCGGGAAGCGATGGGTCGGCTGCCACCATGTATGACCGCATCGATGCGTGCGAGAGGGTCTGCGCGACGGTGTCGTGCAGGTCGCGCGCCAAGTCGAGTCGGACGTCGTGCAGGCGCCGGTCGGAGGCCTCCCGCTCGAGCTTGAGGAGGTCGATGGAGCGCCGCCACAGGATGCCGGCGCCGATGCTGAGCACGATAAGCACGGCGATCAGCACGACGACGCTGATCTTCTTTTCGAGGGTCTCATCGTCCGTGGTGTGGAAAAGCAGGACGCTGATCTCGACGCCGCCGAGGACCGCGACCAGGAGGGGGACGATCCGCAGCCGCAGCCGCACTGCTGCGAACACATGGACGGCGATCACGAGGCCTGAGGGCCCGAGCAGTCGCGGGTCAACGGTCAACTGGGAGAGCAAGCCAATCAGGGTGAGGGTGGCCCCGAACCAGGGGGAGACGGCGGAGAGCGAGGCCCCGATGCAGATCAGGGTCGTGGCCGCCCAGGCGTGGGGCGGAATGTCATAGCCGATCGAGGTCCCGACGACGAGGGCGAAGAGCAGCGCGGCGAGGATCGGCTCGAGCCACCAGTTGGGGACCCGGTCGACTTTGCTGCCAAGCCCCCGAAGCATGGTGCGAACTCTACGCCTCCTGATCCTCCTCGGTCAGCGGGGAGCGCACCACAGCAAGATCCGGCACAGGATCAGCTGCAGCCGCGGCTTCTGCAGCGACTTCGGCAACGCGCGGTTGACGGCCTTGACCACCTGGCGCTGGGGGATGACCGAGGTGAACGGGGCGATGGTCTCTAGCATGATGTGTCTCCATTCGGGAAGAGCTGTCTCTCCGATGGTAGATAAATCAACGACCTCAGTTTAAGGGTGCAGGTACGAAAGGATACACATTGTCACCGTTCGGCGATAATGCAATCTACTTTGGTTGACCGGTCGTGTAAAGGCCTCTGCCGTGGGTCGGAACTAGGTCGGAGCCGCGAGTCGCTTCCGACATCGCACTAGTTTTCGATGAATCCCCATTGATAGGCGAGCGCCGCGAGGGCCGCCCGATTTCGCTTGTCCAGGCGCGTGAGGAGGCGGCTCACATAGGTCTTGACTGTGCTCGTCGCCAGGTGGAGTTCCTCCCCGATCTCCGCGTTGCTCAACCCTCTCCCGATCAGGGCGAGCAGCTGCGTGTCGATCTGGCTCAGATCATGTGGAGGCGCCGTGCGCGCGAGGGTGGTGCTGAGCAGCGTGGCCACCAGCTTGGGGGAGACCAGCGCGTCGCCGCTGTAGGCGCTGCGGATGCCGTGCATGATCAGCGCGGGGCTGTCGGTCTTGAGCAGGAAGCCCGAGGCCCCCATCTGGATGGCGCGAGTGAGGGTGCGGTCGTCGCCCAAGGCGGTGAAACACACTGCCCGGCAGTTGAGCGGCGGCGCGGTCACGATCCGCGTGACCTCGATTCCGTCCATCTTCGGCATGTGCACGTCGACGAGGCAGACGTCGGGCCGCAGCTCGATGGCCAGCTGGACGGCCTGCTCGCCGTCGACCGCCACTCCGACGAGTTCGATGTCCGCCGCGCGGCTGAGGTACGTGTCGACGGCGCGGCGCGCGAGGGGATCGTCCTCGGCCAGGAGCACGCGAATTGTCGGCTGGGCATCGTCCATGGACGCAAGACTAACCCCGGCCGAGCCCTCCGGCGTTGTCGCCCACTGCCTTGTCGGAGGCAATATTCCGGCGTTCGGCGCCCGGTCCGGAGCCCATCCGGGGAATGGATAGGCTGCACGGCGTGAATGAGGAGCGGATAGGTCTGGGATATGGGCTGGCCGCGTACCTCTTGTGGGGGCTGTTTCCGCTCTATTTCACGCTCTTCGCGCGCTCGGGCGCCGTCGAGGTGGTGGCGCATCGCGCCTTGTGGTCGCTGATCTTCTGCGCTCTCCTCCTGACGACGCTGCGCCAGTGGGGAGCGCTGCGCGCGGCGCTCGCCGACCGCAGGTTGGCTCTCGGGCTCGCCGTCGCGGGTGTGTTGATCGTCATCAACTGGTCGACGTACGTCATCGCGGTTCTCACTGGCCACACCCTCGAGACCGCGCTCGGCTACTTCATCAACCCGCTCGCCGTCGCCATGCTCGGCATCGTCGTCCTTGGGGAGCGGCTGCGCCGACTGCAGTGGCTCGCCATGGCCTTCGGTGCGGCCTCGGTGCTGGTCATGATCGTCGGCTACGGCCAGGTGCCGTGGATCGCGCTGATCCTGGCGTGCAGCTTCGGCACCTACTCGCTGGTGAAGAAGGTGGCCGGCCGCTCGGTCGGCGCGCTGCCGGGCCTCGCCATCGAGACCGGCGCCGTCGCCCCGGTCGCGCTGGGATATCTCGGCTGGCTGGCGTTCGCGGGGCAGGCCTCGGCCTCGCCGGTATCAGGCTACGGCGCGCTGCTCGCAACGACCGGCATCGTGACGGCCGTCCCCCTGCTGCTGTTCGCCGCGGCGGCCCGCCGCGTGTCGATGGTGACCATCGCGATCCTGCAGTACGTCGCCCCCATCGGCCAGTTCCTGCTCGGCTGGTTGGTCTTCCACGAGCCGATGCCGCCCATGCGGTGGGCGGGCTTCGCGCTGGTCTGGGCCGCCGTCGTGGTGTTCGTCGGCGACGCGCTCGTAGCGTCCCGCCGACGCTGACCGGTTTGCCCCGCGCCGCCCAGGCAGGGAGACTAGGCCGGTGCTACAGGTCAAGGACATCGAGGTGCGCGCGGGCGCGCGGCTGTTGCTCGCGCCGGTTTCGTTCCAGGTGATCCCCGGCGACCGGATCGGTCTCGTGGGCCGTAACGGTGCGGGCAAGACGACGCTCACGCGCATCCTCGCGGGCGAGGGCCTGCCGGCCGCGGGAAGCGGTGCGACCGAAACCGGCACCGTGTCGAA
>CAYVWO010000008.1:8904-11472 GCA_964455495.1 uncultured Tessaracoccus sp. | reverse complement strand
GCGGGCGCCGTCAACAGCTCAGGCCAGCTCGGGTACCTTCCGCAGGAGCCCCGCTCGGGCGATCCGGAGCAGATCGCGCGCGACCGCATCCTTGGCGCGCGCGGCCTCGACGACGTGATGCGCCGGATGCGCAAGGCCGAGGACACCATGGCCACCGCGGGCGGGCGGGTCCGCGACGAAGCCATGGCCGCCTACACCCGGGCCGAGGCCGCGTTCGTGGCCGCGGGCGGTTACGCGGCCGAGTCCGAGGCGGCGCGGATCTCGTCCAACCTCGGCCTGCCCGATCGCGTGCTCGCGCAGCCGTTGAAGACCCTCTCGGGCGGCCAGCGGCGCCGCATCGAGCTGGCGCGGATCCTGTTCTCCGACGCCGAGACCCTGCTGCTCGACGAGCCGACCAACCACCTGGACGCCGACTCGATCGTGTGGCTGCGCAGCTACCTGCAGGGCTTCTCCGGCGGGTTGGTCGTCACCTCCCACGACGCTGGGCTGCTCGACGCCGTCGTCAACAAGGTGTTCCGCCTCGACGCCAATCGCGCGGAGATGGACGTCTACTCCATGAAATGGAAGCGTTACCTGACCCAGCGCGAGACGGATGAGAAGCGCCGACGCCGCGAGCTCGCCAACGCTGAGCGCAAGGCCTCGCAGCTCATGGCGCAGGCTGACAAGATGCGCGCGAAGGCCACGAAGGCCGTCGCCGCGCAGAACATGGCAAAGCGCGCCGAGCGGCTGCTCGCCAGCGTCGAGGGGGAGCGGCAGGTCGACGCCGTCGCGAAGATCCGCTTCCCGGAGCCGGCCTCCTGCGGGAAGACTCCGCTGCGCGGATTCGATCTCAGCAAGTCCTACGGCTCGCTCGAGGTGTTCACCGCTGTCGACCTGGCGGTTGACAAGGGGTCGAAGGTGGTCATCCTCGGGCTGAACGGGGCGGGGAAGACCACGATGCTGCGGATCATGTCGGGCATCGAGGAGCCGTCGAGCGGCCGGGTCGAGCTGGGCCACGGCGCGCGCCTCGGCTACTACGCCCAGGAGCACGAGACCCTAGACGTCGAGCGCAGCGTGCTCGACAACATGAAGACGTCCTCGCCGAGCCTGAACGAGACCGAGGCGCGCAAGGTGCTCGGCTCGTTCCTGTTCACCGGGGACGACGTCGAGAAGCCCGCCAAGGTGTTGTCTGGCGGCGAGAAGACGCGCCTGGCGCTGGCGATGCTCGTGGTTTCCGCGGCCAACGTGCTGCTCCTCGACGAGCCGACCAACAACCTCGACCCCGCCTCCCGGTCGGAGGTCCTGAGCGCGATCCGCACCTACGCCGGCGCCGTCGTCCTCGTCACACACGACCCGGGAGCCGTCGAGGCCCTGCAGCCCGACCGCGTGCTGGTGCTCCCAGACGGCGTTGAGGACCTCTGGTCCGACGACTACGCGGAGCTCGTCGACCTCGCCTGACCCCGCTCAGCGAGAATGCGCACCTGTGCGTTGGCCCGCCGGGGTTATGGAGAGACCAGCCCGCGACCCATAGTCTGGAGACGTGGCACGAATCAGGTTTGGGACCGGCGGATGGCGAGCGATCATCGGCGACGAGTTCATCCGGGCGAACGTCCGGCTGTTGAGCGCGGCGCTCGCCGAGCGCATGCGTGACGAGGGCGTCGCGGGTCAGGGCATCGTGATCGGCTACGACCGGCGCTTCCTCTCCGACGTCGCGGCCCAGTGGGCTGCGGAGGTGTTCGCTGGCTACGGCATCCCGACGAGCGTTATCAAGGTCGCGCAGGCCCCGACGCCGCTGATCATGTGGACGGTCAAGGACCGGGGCCTTCCGTACGGCATGGCTATCACGGCCTCGCACAACCCCGCGCTTTACAACGGCATCAAGGTGTTCACCCGCGGGGGAAAGGACGCCGACGAGGCCGTGACTCTCGACATCGAGGACCGGATGGGGCTGCTCGAGGGTGCTCCGGAGAGGGCGATCCCGTCGGTGCCCTACGCCAAGGCGATAGCCTCGGGAGCCGCCCTGGAGATCAACCCGTTCAACGGGTACATCGACTCGATCGAGGCGCAGGTCGACATGGCCGCCATTCGGGAGGCGAAGCTCAAGGTGGCGCTTGATCCCATGTTCGGCGTGTCCAAGACGTCGCTCCAGACCATCCTGATGACCGCACGCGTCGACGTCGAGGTCATCAACGACCGGCACGACACCCTCTTCGGCGGGCGGCTGCCGTCCCCGACGTCGCACACGCTGCAGGCGCTGGCGCGGTACGTCGTCGAGAACGGCTGCGACCTCGGGATCGCGACCGACGGCGACGCCGACCGGATCGGCATCATCGACGACACGGGCGCGTTCCTGCACCCCAACCAGCTGCTGGTGATCCTCTACTACTACCTGCTCAAGTACAAGGGCTGGTCCGGGCCGGTGGTGCGGAACGTGGCCACCACGTCGCTGCTCGATGACGTCGCGGAGCGGTTCGGCGAGCGGGCCTACGAGGTGCCCGTCGGGTTCAAGTGGGTCTCCGGGAAGATGCTGGAGACCGACGCGATCATCGGCGGCGAGTCGTCTGGCGGCCTGACCGTGCGCGGCCACAT
>CAYVWO010000008.1:2795-8894 GCA_964455495.1 uncultured Tessaracoccus sp. | reverse complement strand
CGCTGCTCGTGGAGATGATCGCCGTCGTGGGAAAGCCGATGAGCCAGATCTACGCCGAGATCACCGGCCAGTTCCCGCCGCACTACATGGCGGAGACCGACTTCGCGTTCGACCCCGAGCGCAAGCCTGAGGTTCTGCACACTCTCATGGTGGAGCGTCGACTGCCGACCTTCAGCGAGCCGGTGGTCGGAACGAGCTACGCGGACGGCTGCAAGGTCTACTTCGAGGAGGGCTGGATCATCGCCCGCTTCTCCGGCACCGAGCCCCTGCTGCGCATCTTCTGCGAGCTCCCCGACCGGGAGCGCGCGGAGCGCTGCTGCGACGAGTTCCGCGCCTTCCTGGGCCTCTAGTGATCGCAATCGTCGCCGCCCTCGAGGCCGAACTGGCCGCGGTCCTCGACGCGGCCCGGGCATCCGGCGAGGTGACCCCGCACACCGTGGCCGGCCGGAGGTTCCTGCAGGGCAGGCTGGCCGGGCACGACGTGCTTCTGGCGCTATCGGGCGTCGGCAAGGTCGCGGCGGCCGCCACCGCAGCGATCCTCGCCGAGCGCGCGGACGCCGTCGTGATGGTCGGCACCGCGGGCGGGATAGGCCCGGGTGTGCGAACCGGCGACGTGGTGGTCGCCGACGCGCTGCTCCAGCACGACGTCGACGCCCGTCCGCTGTTCCCGCGCTGGGAGGTCGAGGGGACCGTGCGGTTCCTCCCCGACGAGGCCCTCACCCACGCCGTGAGCGCCGCGGCCCGGCACGTTGTTGAGGCGCACCGGGCGGCCCCACCCGCGTCGTTCCGGGAGTTGGGGATCGACGCGCCGTCGGCCCATGTGGGGCTCGTCGCAAGCGGCGACCAGTTCATCGCCACCCGCGAGTCCAGCGACCGGCTGCGCGCCGACCTGCCGGACCTGCTCGCCGTCGAGATGGAGGGCGCCGCGCTCGCCCAGGTCTGCACGACGGCGGGCGTCCCGTTCGCGCTGGCCCGCACGATCTCCGACCGGGCCGACGACGAGGCCCACCTGGACTTCCCGAGGTTCCTCGACGCGGTCGCTGCGCCCTACGCCCACGACCTCGTGCTTGGCCTCCTCGCCCACCTGCCCTTGGGCGGCGGCGTCGCTCGACGGGTCGTGTCGGATCCGCAGATCTTTGAGCTCGATGCGAACGCCCGGTCGGCATGGGAGGAACTCAACGCGCGGCCGGCTGGGGAGCTGCCGGGCCTGGCTGCGCTGTTCCGTCGGCCGACCCCCTTCGCCGAGTGAGCTTCGAGCAGAGCCCGACCGACGAGCTGCATCTCGTCCTGATGCTGAAGGACATCAAGCGAACCCTCGGGTGACGGCGCGTCGGCTCAACCAGCGCGACGATGGCCGATCCTGGCTCAACCGGCGTGAAGCCGACTGATCGTCGCCTCCCAGGGGCGCATGCGGCGGGGGGAGCGGGCGCCGAGCAGCGTCTCCGCGACGCGCGGGGTGCGGGGGCGGCGCAGCGGCCTGTCGGAGGTGTTGCACTCGACCAGGAACGCCTCGTCGCCCAGGGAGCGCACGTAGGCGAGGTAGTTCCTTGTGCGCGGCGCGACCCAGGTCAGGTCGCCCCTCGTCAGGGCCGGGTGGCGGCGGCGCAGCGCGATGAGGGCCTTGTGCCAGGAGTACACCGAGTCGGGGTCCGCGGCCTGCTCCCAGGCGGAGAACCCGACGGCGTCGTCGGTGCCCTCGAGCCACGGGGTGCCGGTGGTGAACCCGCCGTCGGGCGCCCAGCGCATCGGCACGCGGGCGTGGTCGCGGCTGCCCGCCAGCACCTCGTCCCACGCAGACGACGGGGTGCGCCCCGCGGCGAGCAGCGCCGCGTGCCGGTTGATCGACTCCACGTCGCGGAGCTGGGAGACGTCCGTGAACAGCTGATCGACGGCGCCCAACTCCTGGCCCTGGAACAGGAACGGCGTGCCGCGCATGGTCAGCTGGACGGTGGCAAGCAGCTTCCCGACGGCGGCGCGCACCCAGGGATCGGCCTCGCGTCCGGCCGCGATCTTGCTCAGCATCCGCGGGTTGTCGTGGTTGTCGAGGAACACCGCGATCCAGTCCGCGGGGCCGATGCCCTCCAGGTAGCGGCGGTAGTAGCCCTTCAGGTACTCCGGGTCGTAGGCGTAGCGGTCCCAGCGGACCTTGCCCGGCGTGTCGAGGACGTCGAAGTTGAACGTGAGGTCGAGCGCGTCGCGGCCGGAGCCGCTGAGCATCCGCCCGAGCTGCACCCCGACGCCGGGCGTCTCGCCGACCATGACGCCGACCGGGTCGGGCGGCAGCGGGTCGCCGAGCGTGCCGTCGGCGAGGCGCGCCCGCGCCGTCGAGGCGGGCGAAGCCGTCCGGGTGAAGCCATCGCGCCGCAGCTCCTGCAGGTACTCGACGAGGTGCGGGCCGTAGAAGTACGTCTCGACCCCCGTGAACTCCATCAGCTGGCCGACGAACGGGTGGCCGTCGGGCAGGCCCTCGGGCTTGGAGATGTAGTTGATGACGTCGAGGCGGAAACCGTCGACGCCGCGGGCGAGCCAGAACTGGACGATGTCGGCGACCTCGCGGCGAACCCGCGGGTTGTCCCAGCGCAGGTCGACCTGCCCATCGGCGAAGAGGTGCAGCACCCAACGGTTCGCCTCCGGCAGCCAGCGCCACGCGGGGCCGGAGAAGAACGAGAGCCAGTTGTTCGGCGGCCGGTCCGGGGCGCCCTCCTCCAGGAAGTAGTAGCCGCCGTAGGCGCCGTCCGGGTCGGCGACGGCGCGGCGGAACCACTCGTGCTGGTCAGAGGTGTGGTTGACCACGAGGTCGAGGATCAGGCGCATGCCGCGCTCGTGGCATCCGGCGATCAGGTCGTCGAGGTCCTCCATGGTGCCCATCTCGGCCATGACGTCGCGGTAGTCGCTGATGTCGTAGCCCATGTCCTGGTTCGGCGAGGCGAAGATGGGCGAGAGCCAGACGCAGTCGACCCCCAGGTCCGCGAGGTGGTCGAGGCGGTCGACGACCCCGCGCAGGTCGCCCACCCCGTCGCCGTCGCTGTCGGAGAACGAGCGCGGATACACCTGGTAGAAGACGGCCTCGCGCCACCACGGCGTCGACGACGGGGGCGCCGTCGGCGGGTCGTCGACCTCGGCATTGGCCAGCCCGACGATCGCGTCCACGACTCCGGGGCCGAGCAGCCGCGTGGCCACCCGGTCGACCGCGGAGAGCCGCAGCCCGCCGAGCGCCCGGGGAATCGCGCGGGGGAGCCCGGCCTGCAGGAGCGCCTTGTCGACGGCGTCGCGCCCGGCTGGCGTCGCGTACAGGTCCCTGACGCGGTCCCTACCGCTCAGCGGCCTCCTCATTGCGCCCCCTCACCTCCTCGACGATGCGGGCGTAGGTGGCCTCGTCCAGCCGGTACTTCGCCCGCAGGATCAGGTAGCTGACGATCACCAGCGCCATCGGCACCACCATCATCGCGCCCTTGAAGATGCCCACCCCCGTATCCGTCACGTCGTCCGGTCCCGTCGCGCGGTCGATGCCGGTCCAGATCAGCGTCGCGCCCACGACGCCGCTGGCGATGGCGTTGCTGAACTTGTAGATGAACGGCTGCAGCGAGAACGTGACCGACTCGTTGCGGCGGCCGAGCTTCCACTCTCCGTACTCGACCGAGTCCGCGATGAACATCACCATCAGCAGCTGGATGGCGCCTTGTCCGGAGAACAGCAGCACCCCGGCGAGCCCGGCGACGAGCAGCGAGGTCCCCGAGGAGAGGAAGACGGCGTAGCCGACGACGCACAGAACGGTCGCGAACAGGTGGATCCGCGCCCGGGACAGCCGCTTGGACACCAGCGGGAACAGCGCGAGCGCGGAGATCTGGGAGACGCCGAGCACCGCGGCGAACACGGAGTAGGCGCCCTCGTCGCCGAAGATGTACTTGAAGTAGTAGAGGCCGAACGACGTCGTGGTGATGTAGCCGGTCATGTAGGCCACCATGGCCAGCGTCACCCACAGCAGCTGGTCGTTGCGCCCGATCACCGCGAACAGCTCCCGCAGCGGCGTCGCCTCGGGCGTGGTGGTCACGCGCTCGCGGGTGAAAAGGAGCGTCAGCGACTGGAACGCGAGCATCAGGACGACGAGGGCGCACGCGAGCGCGAACCAGGCGGCCTCCGCGGAGCCCAGCGCCGCCGTCAGCGCTTGGGTCACGGGGACGAGCGCCACCACCATGGCGAACAGGCCGACGTTGGCGCAGATCCGCGCCACCACGCCGATCCGCTCGCGCTCCTTCTGGTCCTGCGTGAGCGACGGCAGCATCGACCAGTAGGCGATGTCGTTGATGGTGTAGGCGATCTCGTAGACGAGGTACACGACGGTGAACGCGACGACGTAGCCCCAGCCGCGGGCGCCGAAGTCGAAGAACAGCGCGAGCGTCGCCGCGCCCCAGAGCAGCGCGCCCCAGAAGATCCACGGCTTGAACTTGCCGAAGCGGGTGTGCGTGTTGTCGACGATGACGCCCATGAACGGGTCGTTGACCGCGTCGAAGATGCGCATCAGCACGAGGATCACCGTGATGGCGGCGAGCTGCGCGCCCGAGATATTCAGGACGTCGGTCAGGTAGAACATCAGGTACATGGACACCAGCGCCGCGACCATGTCGCGGCCCAGCGTGCCAAGACCGAAGCCCCACCGAGTCTTGGTCATTCGACGAACCCGTCCAGCTCGTCGGTCACACCGCCAAGGAGGCTGTGCGAGAGGCGGTCCTGGTCCGCCTGCAGGGAGTCCAGCGCGGCGACCAGGTATCGGTCGGTCGGATCGTCGCCCTCCTCCGCGGCGAGCAGCACCGCGCGGCGCATCAGCTCCTTGAAGAACGACGCCGTGTGAGCGTCGCTGCGGCCGGCCACCTCGTGCAACACGGCGTCGGAGTAGCCGATGTCGCCGCGGTAGAGCTCGAGCAGCCGGCGGCGCTCGCGCGGGCCCGGGGGCGGGATCTCGACGGCGAGGTCAACGCGACCGGGCCGCTGCGTGAGGGCGTCCTCCAGGACGTCGACCCGGTTGGTGGTGAGCAGGAAGGAGATGTCCGCGTCGGCGTCCAGACCGTCGAGCGCGTCGAGGAGCTGAAACAGGAGCGGGCGCATGCCGCCCATGTAGTCGCGGTCCATGGCGACGAGGTCGCAGTCCTCGAGCACGACGATGGCCGGCTGGAGGTGGCGGGCGATCGCCGTCGCGGGCCTGATCAGCTCGAGGGTCTCGCCGGAGAGCAGGATCACCGTGTGCCCGGTGGCCGCGCCGATCAGGTGGCGCACCGTGTGCGTCTTCCCTGTTCCCGGCGGGCCGTAGAGAAGGACGCCGCGCTTCAGGTGCTGCCCGTGGCGGCGCAGGACCTCGGCGTGCTGCGCGATTCCGGTCACGTGGCCCGTGATCCGGTCCAGGACACCGTCGGGGAGGATCACCTGGTCTGCCGCGACGTCAGGGCGGTGGAGGAAGCGGTAGCCGTCGCCCTCGGCCTCGAAGCCCTGCGTCTCGAGGCTGATCACGTTGCCGCGCAGCACCGAGTGCTCGGTGGCGAGCGTCGTCGCGCGCTCGATGACGGCGTTCGAGACGTCAGCGTCGGGACAGATCACCTCGAGGACGCCCTGCCCGTTGCCGTGCATCCGGCTCATCCGGCGCTGCAGGACCGCGACGGGCTGGCCGCCGAAGCGGAACAGCCGCAGGCCGAGGCCGAGCACCCGCCGGGTCTCGGCGGCGTTGACGGGCGTCTGCGCCCAGTCAGCTTGGCCGACCGGCGGCGCGTACTGCGGCGTGCTGACCATGTCGCCCAGCGTCTGGTGGTGTCGCTGGTCCCCGCCGCCGATGCCGACGACCTGGCCGTCCTCTCCGGCCATCAGGCCCAGCGCGACGTCGTAGTCGGCGAACCGGTAGGCCACGACCTCCTTGGTCACGACCCCAAGCGTCTCGGGCGGCACCCCGAGGTGGTCGCGGAGCGCGTCGACGACGGTGCGCCCCCTCGTCTGCGGCTGCTGGCCAACCCACTCCGCGATGGCGGTGTGCGCGGCGAGGAACCGCTGCATATCAGCGTCGTCGATGTTCATGCGGGGAGCCTACTGGGCGGCTCGGACAGAAACGAGAGCTAG
>CAYVWO010000008.1:0-2695 GCA_964455495.1 uncultured Tessaracoccus sp. | reverse complement strand
CTCGCGGGGAGCCCGTGGAACGCGTTCGGGCCCATGGCGATGGCGTCGGCGACGCCCGCGGTGCTCAGTTCGATCCTGTAGGACAGGCGCTCCTGCTCGAACCCCCAGCCCTCGAACGACTCGCGCACCCGCTCGGCCTTGTCCTCGCCGACGCCCAGAAGGCCGTAGCCCTCGCGCAGCTCCCGCAGGTGCCCGGGGCCGGGGACGACGATGACCGCCCGTCCGCCGGGTCTCAGCACCCGCGCGAACTCGGCGGGGTTGCGCGGGGCGAACACGCAGAGCACGAGGTCGACCGCGCCGTCGGGGAGCGGGAGGCGCTGCCAGGTGTCGGCGACGACGGCGGCCGCGCGGGGGTGGCAGCGCGCGGCGCGGCGCGCGGCTGCGGGGGAGACGTCGGTGGCGAGGCCCTCGGCGTCGGGAGCGGCGTCCAAGGCCGCGTTCAGGTAGTAGCCGGTGCCCGCGCCGACCTCGACGATCCGCCCGGCCCCGCGACAGGCCTCGGCGACGGCCGCGGCGATCGGCGCGTAGTGGCCCGCCACCAGAAACCGGTCCCGCGCCGCCAGCATCTCCGGGGTGTCGGCGTTCTCGGGGGCCGCCCGCCGCAGCAGGTTCACGTACCCCTGGCGCGCGATGTCGAAGCTGTGCCCGGCGGCGCAACGCAGCGCGGCGCCGTCCCTGGCCAGCCCCTCCCCGCACACGGGACACGCGAGCCAGCCGAGCGCGCCGCCGCTCACGGCCCCTCGAGGGAACCCGCGGCCACGTCCCTCGCGGCCCTCTCGCGAGCCTTGCGACGGTCGCGGAGGTCGGCGCGGATCAGGACCCCCAGCCCGACGACCGCGATGGCGGAGAACGAGAACCACTGGAGCGCGTAGCTGAAGTGTGAGCCCTCGTTGAGGGTCGGGACGCCGATCGGGGTCAGCCCGCTGGGGTCGGCGGGCGTTGACTCGATCAGCGAGACATAGCCGTTGACCAGGCTCGCGCCCAAGGCGGCGCCGAGGGCGTCGGAGTTGATCAGCCGCACCTGGCTCTCGTGCGGCGTCATGGCGTTCTCGTCGCCGCGGTCGTTGCGGCGGACGTAGCCGGTGACGGTGACCTCCCCGGCCATCACGGGCGGCATGTCGCCGTCGGGGTAGCCGGCCTCGCGGGGGAGGAACCCGCGGTTGACGAGGAGCAGACTCCCATCCTCGGTCCGCAGCACCCCGACGATCTCGGAGCCGTACGCCCCGTCGAGCGTGCGGTAGCGCACCTGGAACTGCTCCGGCTCGTACGTCCCGGTCGCGGTGACGCGGTACCACTGATCGCCGTCCTCGATGACGCCGGTCATCACCTCGGCGTACGGACGCACGGGCTCGTGCTCGTGCGCGACGACGGCGGTGTTGCGGTCGCGGCGCTGCTCGAGGCGGTCGAGCTGCCAGCGGCCCAGGTTCACGAAGGTGACGACGAGGACGACGACGAGCAGCCCCATCGCGACCCAGCGCAGCGCCTGACGGCTCACTCGGTGCCCTCTCCCGCCCCGTCGGCCTCGTCCAGCGAGCCGGGGACCACCTCTCCGCCGGTGAGGGCGAGGCGGTCCTGGCCGTCTCCCTGCGCCGACACGGTGGCGGGTGCGTGGTGGTCGGTGTTGTTGGCAAGCAGCACGCCGATGGCGGGCAACACGGCGGCGGCCACGAGCATGACCACCTTCCACCATCCTGGGACGACCAGGAACGCGAGGAAGCACGCGGTGCGCACGCCCATGGTGATCAGGTACCGGCGCTGGCGCTCGGCCACGTCCAGGCTCAGCCCCTTGTTCGCGTTCGTGATCAGCGTCGCGTCGGTGGTCTTAGCCATGGGGCCAGCTTAGTCCTCCGGCACATGGGCATTTCCGGGCCGACGGGGGAGTCCTGCGATAGGTTGCTCCCGTGGCTGAATCTTCACGCGTAGTACTCGTCACCGGCGGCTCGAAGGGCATCGGCCGGACCCTCGCAGAGCGCTTCCGCGACGCCGGATACCGCGTCGCCGCGACCTACCGCTCCGGCGGAGTGCCCGACGGGGTGCTCGGGCTGCAGTGCGACATCACGGACCAGGGGCAGGTCGAGGCGGCCTTCGCCGCCGTCGAGGCCGAGCTCGGCCCCGTCGAGATCCTCGTCGCCAACGCGGGCGTCACGAAGGACACGCTGCTCATGCGCATGTCCGACGAGGACTGGGATACCGTCATCGACACCAACCTCACGGGAACGTTCCGCGTCGTGCGGCGCGCCAGCCGTCCCATGATGCGCGGCCGCTTCGGGCGCATCATCCTCGTCTCGTCGGTGGTGGCGCTGCTCGGCTCGCCCGGCCAGGTGAACTACTCGTCGTCGAAGGCCGCGCTGGTCGGCATGGCCCGCAGCATCACGCGCGAGCTCGGCGTGCGAGGGGTCACCGCCAACGTGATCGCGCCCGGTTTCATCGAGACCGACATGACCGCCGTCCTCCCCGACGAGGTCATCGCGGACTACAAGAAGCGCATCCCCGCGGGCCGCCTTGGCGTGGTCGACGACGTCGCCGCCGCCGCGCTGTTCCTGGCGGGCGACCAGGCCGGCTACATCTCCGGCGCCGTGCTGCCCGTCGACGGCGGCCTCGGCATGGGCCACTGACAAGACAGAACGAAGGACTGACATGGGAATCCTCGAGGGCAAGAACATCCTCGTCACGGGCGTGACGATGCGCACCTCGA